>CALDJV010001086.1 GCA_937899305.1 uncultured Cytophagaceae bacterium | reverse complement strand
AATACGCAACGAATCGAGCAATGAAACGGTACTGGCTAAAGAGAAAACATTTTGCAAAATGAATCCGCATTGCCTGAAATAATCGTATTTTTGCCGATATTCCACGTTTAAAACTCAAGTCAATGGAAGTAAAAAGTGCCGAATTTGTGAAAAGCAGCAGCGATTACACGCAGTGTCCGGCGGCTCACCAGCCGGAGTACGCATTCATTGGTCGCTCTAATGTGGGGAAATCTTCCTTGATTAATAAATTGACCAATCGTAAAAGTTTGGCGAAGATTTCTCAAACTCCAGGTAAAACCCAAACGATCAACCATTTTTTGATCAATAATCGCTGGCATCTGGTAGATTTACCAGGCTATGGTTATGCTCGAGTAAGCAAGACTGAGCGAAATAAATGGGGGAAAATGATCGAGGATTATATTCTCCAGAGAAAGGTATTGCAGGGAGTTTTTGTATTGGTAGATGCCCGTCATGAACCCCAAAAAAATGACCTGGAATTTTTGGAGTGGTTGGGTGAAAAAGCCATCCCATTTGTGATTGTATTTACCAAAGCCGATAAATTGTCGGTCAATAAACTGCCCCAGGCCATTGCAAAGTATCGTAAGGCTTTACTAAGGCAATGGGAAGAAGTCCCCACTTATTTTGTTTCTTCTGCTGTAAATGGCAGTGGTTGCGACGAAATACTGAATTTTATTGGGGAGGTAAATAAGACTTTTGAACATTAATACGTTTAGAGGTTCAGAGCAGGAGTGGGGCACGACAAACAAGCCAAAACTTAGATTTTAGGCATGGTGTGTAAAAAATGCCTACTTTTGGGGCCATTTTAAACATAGTTCCGGGTGATACTCCCAGTGCTCAAAACTTTCTATTCACATTTTATAAAACAATATTAAGAAGAATGGACTTAAAAAAGATTGCTGCCATCTCAGGAAAGCCAGGACTTTTTAAAGTAGTGAAACCTACTCGTTCTGGAGTGATTGTAGAATCGTTGGATGAGAAAAAGCGCAAATTGGTAGTAGGTGCTACCAGTAGAATGTCGGTATTGAAAGAGGTTTCAATTTATACTACAGATGAAGAAGGCTCTGTACCCTTGGCCGAAGTAATTCTAAAAATATACAATGAATATAAACTAGATGTTGGGCTGGATTCTAAAGCTTCTTCGGGCGAGTTGATGTCATTTTTGAAAGACATCGTACCCAATTATGACGAAGAAAAGGTGTACATATCGGATGTGAAGAAACTGGTGAGCTGGTACAACATCATCGTAAAAAATACGCCTGAAACATTGGACGAGCTGGCAAGCGGAGTACATGATGAAGAAACTGAGGACGAGGCTGAGCCAGGCAAAGACGACCAGAAAGAAGCAGGTCAAGAGAGCGCTGAAGCAACCGAAGCGAAGGAAACGCCAGAAGCTGAAGCCAAGACAGATAAAGAAGAGGCCTAGTTTGATAGGCGTTACTCAAAACATTGTAATCGTCAAAGCTTATTGGAACAATACCAATAAGCTTTGACTTTTTTTGGTGTGCTGTTCAATTTCCTGAAGCCTCGTTATTTGATTCTTCCAAGTTATCTTTTCCAAACTTAAGGGGTAGTAGGTCGGATACTGAATCTAAAACATACACTTTATCGCCTTCTCCTTGTAAAACTATTTTGATTGGTTTGGATTGTTTCTCTTCATATTCTAGCATCGCCTGGCGACAAGCCCCACAGGGTGCAGCAGGTAGATAATCGCCCGATTCGCGACGAGCAACCACCGCGATGGCCTCGATGGCCAGGTGGGGATATTGAGCTCCAGTATAATAAATGGCGGTTCTTTCAGCGCATATTCCAGAAGGGTAAGCCGCGTTTTCTTGGTTACTCCCACGTACGGTTGTATTGTCTTCCAACAAAATGGCCGACCCCACAAAAAATTTAGAATAAGGTGCATAAGCACTGTGAGTCGCTTCTTTGGCGTCGTCTAAAAGTTGCTTATAGGGATCGGGAAGATCAGATGCTTGCTTGTATACCTCGATAGCTATCGTGATATTTACATTAGTTTTGGGATTTTTGTTCAAATCAGATGTTTTATGACTCATGGATAACAATTAAAATACAATGATAAGGCAGGAAATAGCAACTAAAGTATGTGATTGCTTATTTGCCCTTAAAGTAAAACAAGCGATTGCTTTACATTATTTATCTCGTAGTGACGCCAACTCTTGTTCTTTTAGCCGGAGGGTTTCCTGAAGCTCAGATTTTTCTTTCTCAAATTTCTCGATGATACGAGCAATTGATTTTTGTTGGGTTTCTAAAATTTCTTGAGCTTTGGCCGTTTCTTGTTCTTTGATAGAAGCAATATCAATTGCAATTTTCTCCTTCTCAAAGGCTTCTTGCTTTTGCCGGGTAATGTCCTTGATAAATACGGCTACACCAGTGATTTTTCGTAATTTGTTTTTGATTGGGATAAAAAAGAACTCCCAATAAATATCCTGATTGTTTTCAGGGTGGTTAAAAATCTCCTCTACTTGCGACCGTTCCCCATTCAATGCCATATCATAAAACTGTTTCCAGTAATTGAATTTATCTTCCGGAAAGGTTTCCGTGATATTCAAACCTGCCTTGAGGGTGATGCTTCGCATATTGTAGGCCGATCTTATCTTGTCATTCAGCAGGGTTACCTTGTAGTTTTGGTCCACTGTCAAAATCATTTCTTCAGTGTTATTGATCACTGCTTTTAGATTGGCCTCTCGGTTTTGGAGCTTACGTTGGGTGGTCAGAATTTTACGTTCAGCATTTTTTCTATCGGTAATGTCTACCGCAAACTCTACCAATTTATAAGGTTTACCGCTGAGGTCAAAAATAGGATTGAAGCTTCCCTGAATCCATATTTCTTTTCCATTTTTAGTGACTCTTCGAGACTCTCCCGAGTGAAACTCCCCCTGAATGAGTTTGTCCCATAATGCCTGATAACCATCCGAGCTTTTTTCTTCATTTGTAACCAGCAAGGCGTGGTTTTGGCCAATGATTTCTTCTCGTTTGTACTCCATCAAACGCATGAAAATCTCATTTGCTTCAATGATATTTCCGTCCATGTCATATTCAACCGTAGCGTTTGAACGACGAAACGACTCCAACTGACCTTGGAAATCGAGCCTCATTTTTTTATCAGTGGTTACATCAAAGGCTATTTTTAGAATCTTGTAGGTTTTCCCTTCGGTGTTTCTAATGGGGGTAAAAGTAGTTTGCAGCCAAACCTCCTTACCATACTTGGCTATTTGTTTAAACTCTCCCTTATGAGGGATTCCGTTTTTGAGGTCACTCCACAGTGCCTGATAATCTTTACTGTCATAGTCTTCGGTATCGATAAACATGCGGTAATGTTTATTGGTGATCTCTTCCAAAGAATAGTTCATCGTATCCAAAAAGAGGTTATTGGCCGTCAAAATCCTGAGTTCAACATCCATTTCCAGCGTGATGAGCGTCGTATTCATTGCGTAAGACTGAGCCGTAAGCACTTCCTGGTTTTCCTCCATTTCTCGTTGTGTCTTTTGCAACTCTAGCAGGTTATCCCTCATTTCTTTTTCCTGATCCCTCATTTGCATCGTAATTTCGGTCGACTCAAGCAAAAGCTTATGAGTTTGCTCGGTGGTTTTTACTGCATAAAGGGTAGAGGCGATGTTTTCTCCTAGTTTTTCCAGAAAATCGATTTTATAACTTGGAATTTCTTCAAAAGAGGCCAATTCCATAATGCCATATACCGTTTCATTCAGTTTCAACGGAATTACCAAAATGCTACGTGGGTTGGTGCCTCCCATGCCCGAGGTAATGTCGACATAATCTTGTGGAATATCGGTGACATATATGGTATCTACATCTTTGTAAGCTTGACCCACCAGTCCTTCATATACATCAATTGTTTTGGATTTAAATTTTCGTCGGTCAAATGCATAACTAGCCAATAGTTCTATAAAAACGTTGTTTTCATCATTGTCGTTTACCAAATAAACACCACCCTGGTTGGCATCAATGTATTTTACAATATTAGATATAATCTCATACCCTAGAGTCTCCGTGTTTTCACGGTAAGTTTGTAAAATATTACTAAACATAGCCAACCCTTTGTTTGCCCAAGCTCGCTCTTGCTCTTCAATGTTTACCGCATTTAGGCGCCCTCGCATGTTTAGCAATGCTTCCGAAAGCGTATCGGTTTCTTCTGCCTCGAAGGCTACGTCGAGATTTCCTTCTTCAATGCTTTTAATAAAAGAAGTCGCCATTCGAGTTTTATCAATCAAGAGATTGATGGTACGGGCAATGCTACCAATTTCATTATTCTTTTCATATTCTATTCGTTGGTTCAAGTCTCCGGCTTGAATAAGACGGGTGTTCTTGTTGATTTTCTTTAGAGGTTTAGCAATGAATTCATTGTATATAAGATAGCCTATCACAACAAACAATAAGAACAACCCCCAATTTGCGTAGAATAATAACTGTATGTTGCTTTGATTTTTGGCAATCACTTGTCGGCAACTCTGGAGCAGTCTACTGGTTTCAAGCGATAAAGGCCGGATGTTGTATTCCAGTGTTTTGACGGCCTTGAAGGCAGTGGAATCGAGCGAATAGTCGTTGTTTCGAATCAGTTTGTATTTATTGGCCAATTGTAGCGCTACTTTATCAATGGCTTGAATGGTATCTTGGGCACTAATTAGCTCGCTTATATTTCCGCTACTTAAGGAATCTGGATTGCGAACCCTCTTTTTCTGTTTTTCCCAAAAATCCAATACCAACTGAGCCGGAGATTTGGTATTTGACTGGTTGTAGTTGAAGTTGATCTTACTGGATAGTATGTCCGAAGCCTTACGGTATTTGTCCCACAAAGGTCCTATTTCAGATATATTTGCATCAAACTCTGGAATATTATTGGCTACTTTGATATGTTTCTCTCCTACGGTAACCTGCCCCCCTTGCTGAACCAAATCAAACACCACCTGATAATGACTGATGCTTTCTTTGAGAAGCCGCTGATTGGCGTCAATATCAGCGTGTTGACTTATATTATGAGCGTAAAGTAATGAGGTACTGATGTCTTTATTGGCAATTGATATTTCATCATAAAGATTTGTATAGTTCTCAACTTTGGAATTATAGAGGGCAATGAATAACTGTAAAACAATAAAACATACAGAGAATACCACAAAAAAAAGGATGGTTCTGTTTTTAATTACCCTGTTTCTACTATTCATAATATTATCCTGTTAAAGGCAGATTACTTTTAAGATTTCAATTTAAAGATAAAATGTCTAAAACCCTTCATTTTCATGAAATGACAAATACCTCCCTTTGGTTATTTTAGTTTTCAATAAGTTCGCTTAAGTTTGCGACTTAACCACGACAAAAATTTTATGGCTCACATTTTAGTGATTGGAGCAGGTCGATCTGCCGATGCATTGATTGATTATCTGGCAAAAGCCGTGCAAACTTATGAGTGGGAAATGACGGTGGCAGACGTGTCTACTGAATTGTTGAACAGTAAACTAGCAGCTTATCCTCACGTAAAATCCCTGGTGTTTGATATATTTGACGAACAGCAAGCAAATCAAGTAATTGCCAAGGTTGATTTGGTGGTGTCATTACTTCCTGCAACCCTGCATGGTAAAGTGGCAAAATACTGCTTGGAAAATAAAAAACATTTATTGACTGCGTCTTATCTTTCAGATGAAATAAAAGCAATAGCGGATGAAGTAGCCCAAACCGGCCTGATTTTTTTGAATGAGATGGGGCTGGATCCTGGCATAGATCATATGTCGGCGATGCAAATTATTGACGATATCAAAAAACAAGGAGGAGAAATTACCTCTTTTAAATCTTATACTGGTGGTTTGGTAGCCCCCGAATATGATACCAACCCTTGGAAATATAAGTTTACTTGGAATCCCCGGAATGTGGTATTGGCAGGGGCAGGTGGAACCGCACAATACATCGAAAAAGGGTTATACAAATACATTCCTTATCATCAGCTTTTTCACAGAATAGACTCAATAGCCGTAGATGGATATGGACAGTTTGAGGCGTATGCCAATCGTGATTCATTGACCTATCGGGAGGCTTATGGGTTAGAGGACATTCCTACTATGTTGAGGGGAACATTGCGTAAAGAAGGCTTTTGTCGAGCTTGGGCTATATTGGTAGATCTAGGACTTACCATGGACGACTTTGAGGTGGATACCACTGATATGACGTATCGACAATTTTTCGATTCTTTTTTATCTGAAATGCAACCTGGCACTACTCTAGAGAAGTTGGCTTATTTTACGGGGAAATCGATGGATGATCCGTTGTTACAAAAGATAGCTTGGACTGGTTTACTAGACGATACGCCTATTCCAATAAAGGGTTCACCAGCAGCAATTTTGCAGCATTTGCTGGAGCAAAAATGGAAATTGGCCGATGAGGATAAAGACATGATTGTAATGCAACATCAATTTGAGTACGCAATAAAAGGGGAGAGGCAGGTGATACATTCTGATTTGGTTGTACAGGGTGATGACCAACACACTGCTATGGCCAAAACAGTAGGGCTTCCGTTGGCGATTGCTGCCAAATTGATTTTATTGAAAAAGATTCAAGTGAGAGGAGTTCATATACCTACCCATCAAGATATTTACGAGCCTGTTATGGAAGAGTTATTGTCATTGGGCATTGTATTTCGAGAGAAACTGTCTCAAATATCGTAAATATTCAAAATTTATATTGCTTTTTACGATTATTCTCTAAAAGTAAACACAAGTTCTGAAACTAAGTATAAGTTTTTTTCTAATTTTGTTCTTGAATTGATTCTAACAAGAAGATAAAATGAGTAGTAGCGAAATCAAAAAAGATACAACTAAACAAGGGACAGAAGTACTCGACACACAAGCGAGTAGTACTCAGGAACAACGAAAGCAACCTCTTGTCTCATATGACGAAATAGACTTGCGGGCCTTGTGGGAGCAATTTATCAGCCTCTTGAGAAGAGCAATCAAGATTACGATCAAGAGAGGGATCATTCTAGTCATTTTTCTGGCCATTGGAGGTGGATTGGGTTATTTCGTACACCAGAGTACCGATCCTATATACAAAACCAGGATGTTGATTGATACCAAAGGAGCAAATTATTCTATTTTGTCGGGATTGGTGGGTACACTACAAAATTTGGCTGACGAAGAAAACTATAAAGGTATTGCAGGGGCTTTGAAAATTAAAGAAGATATGGCCAAAACAATTGTGTCAATGAAAGTGGTTGACAAATTGGTAGTTTATAAAGATTTGAGCGAACAAGAAAACCGATCAATTGATCAGGATTTTAGAAATAGAAAACAACAAGAAAGTGCCAAAGAGCGTGATAAAGAGATATTTCAATTGAAAGGGCAAAAATTTGCGGTTGAAGTAGCGCTTACCAATAATGATAATTTCCCAGCGCTAGAAGAAGCATTTTTGGCCTACCTAAGAAGCAATAAGTACTTGAAGAAGAGAGTACAATTAAAGAAAGAATTTTTAGAGAAGAAGAAGGCGAAAATTCAAAAAGAAATTCAGGGTTTAGATTCTCTGAAGAAAAATATAGCAGATGTATTTACTCGAGAGAATCAAAATATTCAAATCACCGATCCAGGTACCATTACCCAGTTGTACGACAAAGCCATCAAGTTACGCGAAGATGAGCTGAAGATTGATACTACATTGGCGGTATTAGACAACGTACAGGTATTGGAAAGTTTTGTGAAGTTTAATAAACCCAGTGTAAAAGTAACCAAACGAATCAAGTACGGCTTATATGGAGGTTTTGTATTGTGGTTCTTGTTGGTGCTGTGGTTAGATGTTCGCAAACCATTCCTACAGTTTTTAGATGGTGATAAAAAAGCATAGCTTCATACATTACCCTTTCTTATATACAAACAACAAAAGCTGTTCGTAAATCGGACAGCTTTTGTTGTTTGTATTAATTCATACGATATATATCAAGCTTATAGTCTCATCCCAATCCACAGGATATCGTCTCGTTGAGTAGTTTCTTGTAGTTGTTTACTTAGATTGGCTTCTATGATTTGCCTTTGTTGATCAAGGGGCAAATGGGCTACTTCATTTAATAGCTGAATGAGCCGTTTCTTGCCAAATTTTTTCCGGTTTTTATCATTTTGATCTTGCAGTCCGTCCGAACCCAAGTACAACATGCTCTTGGGGGGTAAATGGATGATATGATTTGTAAACTGTTTGGAGGTATCTTGAATGCCTCCAATTGATTTACGAGCCCCTGGTATTTCGACAAGTTCGCCTTTGTCAAATGGTAGATAATAAAGTGGATTTTTGGCCCCAGCAAAAGTGATCTTTGTTTGCTGATCATCGGTTTTTTCTAAAACCACAATGACCGCATCCATACCATTTACCGAATCGGTTTCGTTTTGGCGCAATACGGTTTGAATTTCTGCGTGGAGCCTTTCCAAAATTACCGCAGGATTGGTAATGTGCCATACTCGGATAATTTTGTCTAGTAAAGTATTGCCGATCATAGTCATAAAGGCACCCGGCACGCCATGACCTGTACAATCAGCAGCAATCAAAATGGTTTTGTTCTCTATTTTGTTGAGCCAATAAAAATCACCCGAGACTTTGTCTTTAGGGCGGTAAATGATGAAATAATCTTTAAGAAGTTCTTCTAGCTTTTGTTTGTAAGGCAGGATGGCTTCTTGAATGGTGACTGCTGACTGAATACTTTTCTGAATAAATTTATCTCTTTGTTCTAATTCAATATTTTTTTCCTGGATTTTATTTTGCGAATCTTTGAGGGACATGACCGCTTTTCGGAGAAT
Source organism: uncultured Cytophagaceae bacterium (assembly GCA_937899305.1). Classification (GTDB taxonomy): domain Bacteria; phylum Bacteroidota; class Bacteroidia; order Cytophagales; family Microscillaceae; genus Microscilla. The sequence goes on along the minus strand of CALDJV010001086.1, from coordinate 22,348 downwards.
TTTTTCACTACTACCAAGTTTGTTATTCAAAAATTGCATTTCTCGGTTTTTGGCTTCAATAAAATCACGCTGAGTAATGATTTCTTCCCGCTGCTGGACCAACTCTTCGTTTTGCACCAACATATCTTCACCTTGGGTTTTTAATTCCAGATTTTGGTTTTTCAACAATATTTGTGACTTGGCCTTGGCTTGGCTAAATAAACTGGTGATCCAAGCAATGATAATGGCCAGCCCCGCATTGAGAAAAATATGGTACAAAAAACGCCACTGGTCAGGTAAATAATTAGGAGTTTCGCCTAATATGGTAAAGCCTATAATGGATAATATGCTGATGGTCAGCCAAATAAAACCAGCTTTAGAATTTAATAATAAAAAACCAGAAACCGGTATAAAGGAAAACCAAGGCAACGCAATGGAATACACTCCGCCCGAAAGATAGCCAAAACCAATGAGGCCTAAGAGACAAACCCCAATGAAGGTATGAACAAGGGTGGTAAATCGGAGAGAAGTACGAAAAAGAAACAATGATAGAAAGAATACACTAGCCAGTCCTAGGTTGAGATAAAAAGCGGGGGTATACGCAATAAGCCAACAAACAAATGCGTAAACCACACTGAATATGGTTGCGACTAGCTGAAAGTTGAGCAATAAACGAGGGTTGGTTAGCTTTTGTTGATCCTCACTCTCCCTAAAATTTGTAATAAAAAAATGATACAATACTTTCATTGAAAATGTGTGTTCCCTTGGAATAACCCATTGTTCAAGCGGCCAAGTCAAACGATAAAAGGCAATTGACAATGTAATTATTGGTGCAATATACTCGAGTCGCTTCCACAAACAAAAACAACCTTTCAAAATTAATGAAAGGTTGCTCCAAGGTAAAATATGTTATAGGACTTATTTAGGCCGTTTTTTCATTTTTATGTTCGCTTACAATCTGCCCGTCAAACAAATTAATAATACGGTGCGCGTATTCTGCATCCAGCGATGAGTGTGTTACCATTACAATGGTGGTTCCATTTCCGTTGAGTTCGGTCAGCAAGTTCATCACCTCTTCACCATTTTTAGAGTCCAAGTTTCCGGTAGGCTCATCCGCCAGTATCAGTTTAGGCTTGGTAATTACCGCGCGAGAAATGGCCACCCTTTGTTGTTGACCACCCGAAAGCTGTTGAGGAAAGTGCTTTTTACGGTGCATAATCTCCATCTTGTTCATAATCTCCTCTACTCTTCTTTTACGCTCCGACGCGGGTACTTTCAAATAAATTAAAGGTAATTCTATATTCTCAAAAACCGTCAATTCATCAATCAAGTTAAAGCTCTGGAATACAAAACCAATATTGGCTTTACGCATGTCAGCCCTTTGTTTTTCGCTAAATCCACTGATTTCCTTATCCAAAAAGTAAAATTCACCACTACTTGGATTATCCAACAAACCCAAAATATTCAACAATGTGGACTTACCACAACCCGAAGGCCCCATGATGGCCACAAATTCGCCACCATCTATTTTGAGGTTCACACTATTGAGTGCGGTGGTTTCTATTTCGTCAGTAGTATATATTTTACTGAGAGACTTGGTTTGTATCATTGCTTTAAAGTTTAAGTAGTGTTTACTACAGTTTTGTAATATGGTTTATATGGTTAAATTGTTCTATTGTTCCGCCTTCGGCTTATTGTTCTATGGCTAAATGGCTGCGCGAAGCGACGCATCATTTTTCATTCTTGTCCTGACGAAGGAAGGACCTCTTTTCACTTTTCATTCAATTAGTGGACTATGGACTTGAAAGCTAAAAACTACCAACTCCTAACTACCAACTAAAGAAAACTATGGACTATGGACCGTCGACCGTGGACTAAAAAAACTACCTCCTCAATACCAGTTCATCAATTTTCTCGTAGCCCTCATAAGACGACACAATCACCTTTTCGCCTGGTTTTAGCCCTTCTATCACTTCATAGTATTTGGGGTTCAAGCGGCCTAGTTTGATGGCGCGCCTTACTGCTGCTTTACCGCTTTGGTCTACCACAAATATCCAACCTCCTCCAGTTGCCTGGTAAAACCCTCCTCGGGGAATCAATACCGCTTTGTTGGCAGTACTGAGCTGCAACTTGATCTGAAAAGTCTGCCCCCTTCGTACATTCTTAGGCATCGCCCCTTCAAACTCCATGTCTACCTTAAACTCTCCCGATTGTACCTCTGGGTAAATTTTCTTTACTACCAATTCATAATTTTTCCCCTCAAACTCAAACGAACCCTTCAGCCCAGCATAAATCTTAGAAATGTAGTGCTCGTCAATAGATACGTTCAGTTTAAAACCATCCAGGTTATCAATCTGGCCAATGTTTTCGCCTGGCGACTTAGATTCCCCCACTTCGGCCTTCAGGGTAGAGAGTTGCCCACTGATGGGTGCAATCACATAAAGGTTGTCTAAAGTCTTTTGTGAAAGGTCAATGTTGCGCTGCATACGTTGGATAGACGCATCCAGTTGGTTGAGTCTTTCGGTACGTAAAATAGTATTTTGTTTGACAGATTTACGAGCCAATTCAACTTTTTTCTTCTGATAGTCAAAATTATCTTTCGATTGGTAATACACATCCTTAGATACCGCACTGCCTGCCATCAATTGCGAGTCTCGCTTGTAGTTGCGTTGGGCTTGCTTAAGCTGATATTCAATGTCGGCCAATTGGTTGAGCGTAGCCAATTCGTTTTGGCGCATGTTTATTTGGGTTGTCTGGCGTTGGTTTACCATATCCAACAACTGAGACTCTCGGTTCATAAAATCAATTTGCAAAGCCGTGTTGGTAAACTTCAAAATACTGTCTCCTTTTTGGACCCGATTGCCATCTTCTACAAATATTTTTTCTACCCTTCCGCCTTCTACGATATCCAAAAATACCGTTTTGATGGGCTGTAGGGTGCCATCTACCACAATAAATTCCTGAAAGTTAGATTTCTGCACCGTGGCGATCGTAATTTTTTCTACATCAACATTCAATTTAGAAGAAGGATCACCAACAAGCCTAAAGCCTAAAAATAAAATCAGCAATGCGCCTCCTCCTAATCCAAAAATCCGTTTTGGGGTCCATTTTTTCTTCTTAATAACTTTGTCCATTTTCCTTGTCTTTTAGATTTCCTTGGTAAATAGTAGAACAGTAATGTCAGGCTAACCCATTCCTGCTCATACCGCCCTGATCATATGGTTTGGGTTGTTGTCCGATATAAGCCAATTAGAATGCCATGTTTTGTAAGTCGTTGTTTTTGAGGTGGTTATGTGGAGTCTCTGAGAAGGGAAATGATGGACCTGTTCGCGAATATTACAAAAAATGTACACTTGCGGACACTTTGAAAAGAACGAGTGATGGCCACATTGTTATACGGCTAAAGTGCTCCTGACAGCGGAGGAACTGACCAAAGGGAGCGCTGCGTAGCTAATCTTACACAAAGCGGTGTAGAAAGGTATATTGAGTATGAATTTGTATGAGTGGATTTGTTGTTGTGAGTGGCTGTATTTTAGTATTTAAAGTACGCCATACAAATAGATAACACATGAATTTGCCATCTTGACGTGCAGATGACAAAAACATGTTTTATGAAATTTTTACCGGGGCCAGCAAAGCAAACCCCTACACCAGCAAACCCTGCAAAAACGCACAAAGCTTGACCTCATTCATCAAATACGCCACCTCCTCGTGCAACATTTGCAAACGTGCTTCTAGTTGCTGAGCAGTGGTTTTATGGAGTGGTTTATAGGGTTTAGAGTAAGCATTCAAGGGTTCTTCGGCCTCGAATACCAAGCGCTCAAGCCGAGCGTGAATACTTTTTTGGAGCATGACCAATTGCATCGAGTTGGGCGTGGGGAAGGTTTCTTTAGCAATGTCCATTTTTTGCCCATTCAAGTTTTGTGTATCTTGCATGTCGTAGATATCTCGTATGTTTACAAAAGCCCTTGAAGTGGGTCGTCACACCTTAACACTTCTTGGGCTATATTTCACCTTGAAATACAGGTAAATATACAAAACTTAGATCGCACATTGAAATATATGCGATTTTTTATTTAGCACTCCAACCAAAACGATACACAACTTCAAAGTCGCCAAATTCACCTAAAACCCGTTGCATTCGTTTTTCAGATACCTTCCGATCTTTGCTATAGTAGCAATACTTTACATCCTTGAGTTTGATTTTGTCCTCAGTAGGCAGTTGAGGAAACACGTTTTCCAGAAACCATACAAAGGCCTCTTCCGTGGATTTGAATTCTTTCATATATCACTTTTAGTTTTAATCGGTGATTTCAGACCCTACAGGTTTTCAAAACCTGCTAGTTCTAAAATCTAAGTAAAAGAAAAATCAGGTGCAATCAATTCCCTCAGTACTGCTACCCAATTGTCTACCACTACTATTTTATTGGGTTTCCCGGCTTTTTCGTATGCCTCCCGTTCCTTGTCCGAAGGGCAAAACAAAAATAATTGATCCAGCTCCAGCAAGTGCTGTAACACCGTAAACCGATCGTCGATAAAGGTGCGAATTCCTTGAGCTTCACAAATTCCTTGTTTTTCGTGGCGTTCTCTGCAAAACCAAATGTTACCCCAGTGGAGTCCCGTTACTTGGCAAAACTGCTGACGCTCGAGCCAATGCAAAGTCCGTTGTTGGGTTTGTTCTCCGCATTTAGAGACCAAATGCACGTTGTTGGGGCCAAATTTCGCCACGATTTGCCGAACAGATTCCGACGCCATGTCTACCTCGTCGACTTCCAGGTAATCGGGACCAAAAAATTGATTGGGTTGATCCGTGTCTCCACTTATAATCACCCGGCCGATGTCTATACCTATCATTTTGTAATTGGGTTGTATGTTTTTTTAGTTTTCTTTAGTTGGTAGATTGTAGTTAGGAGTTGGTAGTTTTTTTCTTTAGTCCACGGTCGACGATCCATAGTCCACTGATTGAATGCAAAGTGAAAAGAGATTAGCTTCGCAGAGCTCCCTTTGGTCGGTTCTTCCTTCGTCAGGACAAGAATGAAAAATGATATTTCGCTTCGCAGAATTAATCATCAACAATTAAACATCAATAATCAATATGTCGCTTTGTGCAACCATTTAACAATGAGCGAAGCGGAACAATATAGCCATAGAACAATGCAACAATGAGCCGAAGGCGGAACAACTGCATAACACCACTCCCTAATCCTTTTTCTTAAAACTATTATACATTTCACTCTTTTTCATGAGGTCCACTCTTTCTTGCTCAATTTCCTTGAACATTTTATCAAAATCTCCCTCAAATATTTTAATAGTAGTTTTATCGCCTAGTTTATCAAGGCAATAAAGGTAATGCGCCAAGATGTTACGTTCATTGTACGCCTTTTTAGGCAAATAGCTCAGGGTAAGCCAATACATTTGGGCCGCCAGTCCATAATTACCCAAATCGAGGGCGATGTCATTAAACTCTACAAAGTCTTGTTCAAACTGATCCTTTTTAGTGAACAAGCTACTCGATTTTGCCCGCAAGTACATCAAATAACCTTCTCGTCCTGAGTTGGCCCGGGCCGCCATGTGGTACATCGGGTCATGTTTATAAATAATTTTTTTCCATTTTTCCCACTCCTGACTTTGCTTTTCAGGGTCTTTCATCGGGAAAGCAGTAGACAAATACATTTCGTAACTCAAATAACCCGAGTTGGGGAATTGCTTCGCTACTTGGTTGTAATGCGCCACTGCTTCAGAATATTTTTTTGCATCGTGCAATTTGATCCCTTGGTTGATGAGCCCCCCCAATTCCCGATAAATTTGTCTCAGTTTGGCGTTGAGTTCATCCTTGTAAATAGCCGGAAGCGTTTTTTTATCGTGAAAAAATCTGGTGACTGCCAACAACATACGAGCTTTGTCAAATTCACCTTTGGCAATGAACAGCATGACCTTGGTAAATGGGATGAGCAAATTCCCTTTATTCATTTCCATTGTGGCCCGCCAATAATCAGGGTTTCTATCGGTAAGGTCTTCTACTGATTTTTCCAGCAAACTTGGGTCATTCAGCATTTTGCCGATGTTTACTACTCCTTCAAATTTCTTATCTACATTCGAGGTATAAAATGCAATGATGGGCAACACCTCGTTTTTGGCCCAGGCTTGCATCGCGGCACGTTTTTCGGTCAGTGACATGTTTGCAAATTCCACGTAACTTTTTTCCTTCGGAATCACAGGCACCGGAGTAAAAGGCATTGTCTTGTCCTTGGCCCCTTCGTTGATGTGTACCATAAAAATAAGGCTGTAATCGACGATTTTGGTGCGAGGCGAAGATATTTGGTTCAATGTTTTCTGCAAAGCATCGATTTCTTGGGAGGTAATTTGGGGACGGGCTCCAATCGAGAAAGTAGCCGCTTTGTTTTTGTGTACAGTAGTCACTATCCATATTTCTTTGTTGCCTTTTAATTGACGACAGGCTTGGTCAATGGTATTATAAATGGTACTGGTCCATTTAAAAAAAGGCTTTTTGTCGAGGGTAGCTTCACCAATGATGTCTGGGGTGATCAATTGTATTTCAATTTTTACCTTGGATTGCCCCAATGCAAACAGAGGAGAGAGGCAAGTGATCACTATGATGAGTAGTTTTTTCATTGTCATGCTTGTTTGATAAATTTTAAGAAAGTTTGATACGGGAAGATACTTATTTTTTCTGCATCTCGCGATTAAATTCCTTTAGCATTTTCTCTGGGTAGTATAGTCTTTTGGGGGCAGGCAACAATTCATTGACCGCTTTGATGAGTTGGTGGGCTTGGGGGAGGTAATAATTAGAAATTTGAATGGTCTTGAGCTTTTCGGATGCCTTCGTTTTGATGCTCAGCGAAATGCCATCATCTACCTGATGATTGATGTAATCTTTTTTTACCTGAGGAGCATGCAATGAGCGAAAAAGCTGCTCAAAATGTTGGGCTTGTGACCGAGACAGGGCTTTTTTTTGCCCTGATTGATCTTTGCAGCTCAAGCTATCGCTGGTAATGGTCACCTCTGGGCAAAACCCCACCATCAAACAATTGTATTGGATGGTGATTGTAAATTTGGTGGTGTTGGTGGAGTAAGGCTGACATCCAATTATCCAAACCAAGGCCAATGGTATAAAAATTCTCATAGGTATCAATAAGTAGTACACCTATGTATACTCACTTATTGCCTATGTCACCCAAGATGTATTAGATCTTATCCGGTTTTAAGCATAAGAACCAAGCAGATTGAGCGCGTAAATGCTATAAATCACCAATTCTGGAACCTCAATATTGAGCGGGGTAGCCGATACTTTCTCTATGTCATAGTAAGTAGTAAGGCGTTTGATGTTGGACTGCAACACGATGGCGGGGGCTTCTGGATTAGAAAAGCAGAGTACATACTTGTAGCGCCAAAACCCCTCTTGTTTCAAATGAAAACGTTGTTTCTTATGGTGTTGGTCAAGCACTTCAATGTGTGGAACCAGCTTACGATCAATAGAAATATGGCCTATGGTAACGCCATTTTTAATGATATCGTGTTGGTTTTTTTGGTCCGCATTTACCTTTATTTCTATTGCTTGCTGAAGATAAGACGCCTGCGCGTGGTTGAATTTCCAATTGTTATAAATCACTTCCGAAAACTGTTCTTCATTTTTAAACAAAGTATAATTTCCTTTGAGTGAGGTAGATTTGATGCGATACATAAGGCAAGACATTTAAATGATTTGAGCACTTACTTTACCCCATTAGTAGGCAAGTTTGTCATATTCTTACACTTTTTATGAAAAATGATCGAAAAGAGCCTTTAGCCACCATATTCCAAGTTTTTGTACATTTGGCTTAGGTCAAAAAATCCTGAAGTGGCCTGATAAGCTTTCATCAAATTGGTGGTATTGCTATTATAGATTTGGGCCAACGAGGCAAATACCTTGGCTTTGATCTTTACGTGGCTGTCAAAAATACTCAGAATATTTACCTGGGGTATTACATACAATTGGGCCATTTCAGACTCTACAATGGCACTGTATATTCGCTTGGTTTTTTCTATCAACGCATTGTTGCCCACCGAAGCATTGTCTTTGATGTGGGCAAAAGTCTCAAAGTTGTCATTCACATCTATTTTCAAAGCTATAGTTCCTGTTTTGATCAAGTACAGTGCTTGACTAGGATCGTTTCGAAAAAAAATAACTTCGTTTTGTTGGTAGTGTCTCAAATACAAATGAGGCAAAAACTCTGACAGTTCCTTGCGGGTTAGGTTCCCAAAAAGCCTGTTTTTGTGCAAAAATTCAAATAATCGCAATTCATCCTTGGTATAACTTCTACTAAAAGGGTTGATCATAATTTATGGTAAAATAAAACACATTCGTGAGTATGAAGATAATAACGAAAATACAAAACACCATTGTTATGCCAACGAAATAATCAATGCTTCGGTGGTATCATCAGCAACTTTAAAGCGATGATCAATCCTGAAGCCTACTACCCACACAATATCCTCCCCTGATAATACCACATTTACCTGTGTTTTGAGGTTGAGGGGGACTTTTTGATCAATCAAAAAATCACTTAACTTTTTTCGCCGATTCATCCCCAAAGGCTTAAACCAATCGCCTTGTTGCCAAGGTCTTATTCGGAGTGGTAATGTAAGTTTTTTCCAATCCAGACAAGCAATTTCGGCATTGCGAGGAATTTTGAATTGGTCATTCAACGAAATTCTTTGCAGCGATAACCCAAGATTTTCTTGTCGGTAGGTTTCTCCCAGAGGAAGCTCCTCCACTAATACTTGTTCTACAATGCCAGTGGTTTTCTTGGGGGTAATCACCAATTGTCTGCGGTCTTTTACCAAAGTGTGGGTAGACGAAAAAAACTGCTTGCCCGAAATTTGATCTAAACTTTCGTAAATGGCTTTGACCTGTACATAAGAAAACCCAAACTTTCGAAGCATTTCAAAAAATACAATAAGGGGTTCATCAATGTCTTCAAGCTGGTCGAGGTGCAAGAAAAACACATCTTTTTCTTGGCCTTTTCCATCCCCCTTTTTTCGGGTCAAAGCCCGTGCTTCAATATTTTTCAATGCCTTTTCAAAAAATCGTTCCACTGCACTAATTTTCTCTATCGATTGTGCCAAAGTGTGGTCCAGGTTAGGGTTCATACCTTTCAAAATCGGAATCACCTCATTTCTCAAACGGTTACGGTAGTATTTGTTTTCCTGGTTAGAGGCGTCCTCTCGCCATTGGAGTTGTTGTTTAGTGGCATAGTCTGTAATGGTTGCTTTGTTGGCAAATAACAATGGACGAATAATTTTTCCTTGTTTTTTTTGAATCCCGTGCAACCCTGCAATGCCTGTCCCTCTCACTAGGTTAAGCAAAATCGTTTCGGTTAAATCGCCTTGATGGTGTGCCGTGACCACATAATCGTATCCTTCTTGTTGGCATATTGTCTCAAACCAGTCATAACGTAATTGGCGGGCAATCATTTGAATTGAGCCTTTTTGGGTATGAGCCAACGTACTAGTATCAAACCTTGTGACAAAGCAAGGAACAGTGTATTGCTCAGCCAAAGCACGTACAAAAGCTTCATCTTGGTTAGAATCGTCGCCCCGAAGTTGGAAGTTACAGTGAGCGATGGCCATCTGTTGATAAAGTTGAGGACATTGTTGTAACAGATGCGTTAAAACAACTGAATCAATTCCTCCGCTTATGGCCAACAATATTTTATCTTTTGGGGTAAATAGTTTTTTTTCAACGATGTAAGTTATCAATGTGTTAAGCATGCGATATACCTGTTTTTTTTGCTTATTTTTACCCCAAATTTAATTCGGGATTACTGTAGGGAATAGTTAATCTAAGGATGTAAGCCTATTTTTGAACAATTCCTAACCTTTGATAAACGAATTTAGTTTGTAAATAGGGTCACAATGGTACAGTAAAAGTTGGTGGAAATTAAGCGCATGTTTGAATTAAATATGTGCTAAGAAAAGACTCAAAAATTGAAGACACAAAAATTTTTGATAATTGCTTTCTGGTTGTGCATTTTTTCTTGTGGATCCATATGCAATGGATGGTCTCAGACTGCTAAAGACAGCACAGACAAAACAAAGAAAAACAAGCAAAAGAAAGCCGAAGTAGATGAAGAAGAAGAACCATTGGAGATCATTAATGCGGATTCTTTGAAAGGCCGCAAGGCAAAAAATGGCGACGAGTTCCGTATTTTACAGAACAATGTAGTGATTCGCCACAAGGGCAATACCCTTTACTGTGATTCGGCAGTTCAAAATATTACTAAAAATACGGTCAAAGCCATCGGTCACGCCCGTATGTTGGGGTCAGATGGTACCAAGGTCACAAGCCGGACGATGTTTTATGATGGTAACAAAAAAGTGGCCAATGCCAGTGGTAATGTAGTATTGATCGATCAGAAGGGAACCCTTACTACTGAGTCGTTAGATTATGATGTAGTGAGCCAAGTAGCCCATTACTATACTGGCGGCAAGATTGTAGACAACGAAAATATCTTGACTAGTAAGAAAGGGACATATGATACCAACAGCAAGATTGCCTTTTTTACAACCGATGTACATCTTGTTAGTAAGAAAGACAAGCAAGAGATATTTTCAGATAATATACAGTATAATATGGTATCTAAAATGGCTTATTTTCGAGGGAAAACCAAGATTCTAAGCGAAGATGGTACCGTATATGCCAACGAGGGGGAGTACAATACCAAAACGAAGGTCTCTAATTTTAGAACCAAAGGCAAGGCGCGTCCCAAGGCTGAAACCGAAGAATACATCCTTTTGGGAGATTCTTTATACTACGATAATTCGAACCGGATAGGGTTTGCCAAGGGCAATGCGCGTCTAATATCCAAAAAGGACAGTATCATCATTGATGGTGATATTGGACGATTCTGGGGAAAGGAAGGAATCAGTAAAGTGTATGGAAGTGCCCTGATGAAAAACATTTCAGAAGGAGATACGTTGTATCTTGCGGCTGATACCTTGATTTCGATTCGCCGGAAAAAGGAAAATAGTGAAGACAGTGTGAAAATTTTAAAGGCTTTTCACAATACCAAAATTTTCCGAACTGAACTTCAGGGAAAATGCGACTCACTGATTTATAACTTTTCGGATTCGTCGATTTATATGTACAATGATCCTGTACTATGGGACGACAAAAGCCAATTGTCGGGGGATTCTATCCGGGTGCAAATGGCCAACAATAAAATTCACACAATGCATCTACGTACAAATTCGTTTGTTATTCAAGAGGATACATTGGGGAATTTTAACCAAATGAAGGGGCGAAATATGGATGCGTTTTTTAAAAAGAACGAATTGAAGCGAGTTGACGTTAGAGGAAATGGAGAGAGCATCTTTTTTGCCGTAGAAGGCGATAGTATACTCACTGGGATGAATCGGGTCATCTGTAGTGATATAGATATTAGATTTGGAAAAAAAAATAAGGTGAAAACTGTAACTTTTAAAACAAAACCAGATGGGAAATTCATTCCTCCTCACGAGCTAAACGATCCCGATAAACGGCTCAAAGGTTTTTTGTGGAGGATAAATGACCGACCCAAAAAAATAGACTTGCTGAGGCAGAGAGATAAAAAGCTCTGACTCATTGTGAAATTTCTAAAAAATAGTTAATTTGTTGAAACATTCAGCAGGAAATTTGGTACATTAAAAGTACCTAATAAGATTTTGACAATCAAGTAATAAAGCGGCATTATGGAAAAAACTCTACGATTATTATTTTTATGTACACTTATTATGCTGGGTAATCATTTGTATGCTACACCTTCGCTTCATTTTACTCAGTCAGAGCCAGGTAACAAAGGGAGGGGCCTTCCTGATACGGTCATTGTAACTTATCCCAAAAATGACCTACCCCAAGCATGGGCCAGTGTACAACAAGAAAGCCGTTTTATGCAAGTCAAGTCTTTCAAAAACATCAAATTGGCTCAAACCCAAGAAGGTAAACTCATGTTTCAAAATGAGAAACTCACCGTACATGAAGTTTTTCCAAATCCGGCCAATGTATCTACAATGATAAAATACAGTGCAAAGGTGGAAAACGCCAAAATCTCATTGAAAAATGTACTGGGCAAAGATATCAAAGAATTCCGCCTGTCGGCAACTGGTGGAAACAAATCAGAGTTAGTGATACCTACCAACTATCTCCGAAATGGAGTGTATTTTTATACACTTATCGTTGCAGGAAAAGCAATGGCAAGCAAGAAGCTGGTTATTAAACATTAAAATTAATTTTCTTGCTTAAGGGTAAATCACGCAATAAACTTAGTTTTTCTAGATTTTAAATTTAGAAACAACTGGCTTGGGATTTGTAATTCTATACACGGTAAATTACAAATTAATCACCAGGAGGGACAGGTTACAAACCCGAACCAGCAAAAAAACTTTTGCTCTATGGTGCCAAAACAGGCAATAAACCGAGTTTGCTATTGCTTGATTATCCCTTATTACCTAATTTTGTAAAATGTGGAATAAAAAATTATTGATAGCAGGCCTTGGTATGGTTATGCTATTTTCGTCTTGTAGTAAATTCCAAGGTATACTCAAAAGAGGAAGTGTAGATGAAAAATACAATGCTGCCATCAATTACTACGAACGTAAAGATTATTACCGGGCTGGGTTGTTATTAGAAGAATTGATCCCGCTTATTAGAGGTCAACAACGTTCCGAAATTGCCAACTTATATTATGCTTATTGTCACTTTTATCAAAGGCAATTACAATTAGCTGCCTACTATTTCAAACGTTTCTATACCCAATATGGAGCGAGTAAATACGTAGAAGAAGCGCAATATATGTATGCTTATTCTTTGTATAAAGATTCTCCCGTACATTATCTGGATCAAAGCAATACTGACCAGGCCATTGCTTCTTCTCAAAACTTTTTGAATCGCTTTCCGAATTCGAAGTATGCAGGAGAATGTAGCCGTATTATTGACGAATTGCGACGAAAATTAGAAAGAAAAGCTTATGAAGGTGCCAAGTTGTATTATAAGATCAGGCAATACCAAGCCGCAGTAATTACCTTTGATAACTTTCAGAAAGATTTTCCTGATTCAAATTACAACGAAGAAGTAGCTTACTTAAAAATATTGGCCCAATACCAATATGCTGAGATTAGTACGCTAAGGCGTCAGCAGAAACGTTACAATGAAGTAATAGAGTTTTATACAGATTTTATTGATGCTTATCCGGAGAGCGGCTACAAGAGAGCGGCTGAGAGGTTGTATTCATCAAGCATTAGGAGTTTAGAAAGATTAAAAAAGATTTCAAAAAAAAGCTAAAATAGCATGATACTTAACATGAAGAGTAAATATTCTGCGTCAACTCCAACGTTGATTACGCGGAATTTGATAGATCTTGCCGAACCAACTTGCAATATTTACGAATCGGTGGCTATTGTTTCTCGTCGGGCCCGCCAAATCGCGGTAGATATGAAAGAGGAATTGAACAGCAAGTTGGCTGATTTTGCTTCAACAGTAGACAATTTAGAAGAGATTTTTGAGAACCGCGAGCAAATCGAAATCTCTCGTTACTACGAGCGTTTGCCCAAGCCGGCTACCATTGCTACCGAGGAGTTTTTGGAAGAGAAAGTTGCTTACCGTTTCCGAAACGAAGAAGAATAATCATTCATCAAAGATGAAAACGAAGCCATATCAAAATGATATGGCTTTTTTTATGGGCAAAATTTGCCATATGATCATAGAGAAACTAAGTACTAGACCAGTTAAAAAAACTAGTAATCTAATAATATTCAATGCTTCGCTCGCGGGGGGAGGACAGCATCGTAGGAGGGGGCATTGGCCTGTGCGGATGGTTTTGCTGTCCAGGCTTTTTTGCTGACTTTTTTGGCCTCAAAAAAGTTAGTCGCCGAAGGCAACCGAGCCAAAATTGTAGACAAATGTTTAAAAATTGTACTTAACATAGGTTTTTGTATTTTAGTAATAGACGACTACCTAAAAAGTAGTAATATTGTCGCTTGATAAACCCGTGGTAACTCAAAAATATTGATAAGAGATACAAGATAGATATGTTGAAAGGTAAGAAGATAATATTGGCCGTGAGTGGGAGTATTGCTGCCTACAAATCGGCGTTATTGGTGCGATTACTGGTAAAGCAAGAGGCTGAGGTAAAAGTAATCATGACTAAAGAAGCTCAGACTTTTATTACGCCTTTGACCCTGGCCACCTTGTCGAAAAACCCAGTGTTATCGGACTTTGTGAAAGACAATACAGGTACCTGGAACAATCACGTAGATTTGGGGTTATGGGCCGATGTAATGATCATTGCCCCGGCTACCTCCAACACATTGGCAAAATGTGCCCAGGGTTTGTGTGATAATTTATTACAAGCAACGTATTTGTCAGCACGTTGTCCGGTTTTTTTTGCTCCTGCTATGGACTTAGACATGTACCAACATCCTGCTACTTTACATAACCTTAAATTATTGCAAAGTTATGGCAATCAGGTGATTCCGTCAGAACACGGCGAACTGGCCAGTGGCTTAGTAGGGCAGGGGAGAATGGCTGAACCAGAGCACATTGTACAGTTCTTGGAAAAGTTTTTTGGAGCATCTAGTCAATCACTACCGCTTGAAGGTAAAAAAGCGATTGTTACTGCAGGACCTACCTATGAAGCCATCGATCCGGTAAGATTTATTGGCAACCATTCTACCGGAAAGATGGGGTATGCGGTGGCCGAAAGCCTGGCCAATCAAGGCGCTGAGGTAACTTTGGTGAGTGGGCCTAGTAAGTTGCATTTAGAACATCCTCGAGTAGAGGTGGTGCGTACAGTATCGGCCCAACAAATGTATGAGGCCACCCGCGAAAAATTTGCCGAGGCCAGCATTGTAGTATTGGCGGCAGCAGTGGCCGATTTTACCCCCAGGGTAGTGGCCGATCAGAAAATAAAAAAGAAGGAAGGGCAAGAACATATGCAGATTGAATTGGTGCGTACGGTAGACATCGCTCAAACTTTAGGTAAAATCAAAAGTGCTCATCAAGTAATTACTGGGTTTGCTATGGAAACCGAAAATGCATTGGCCAATGCCCAAAGCAAATTAGAGCGGAAAAATTTTGATATGATCGTATTGAATTCGTTGAATGAAAAAGGAGCCGGTTTTGGTCATGATACCAACAAAGTAACGATTATAGAGCGAGAAAAGGAGGATTATCAGGAATGGCCTCTCAAGTCAAAGAAAGAGGTAGCAAATGATATTGTAAAGCTGATTACAAAAAAGCTAAAAAGCAATTAAATAATTTTTTTTGAAATAAGGCAATAATTACCTCAATAATATGGTTATTGATATAGACACATAGGCTCTTCTATGGATTATTGGCAAGCAATTGCCAGTAGTTTAACAAAGTAAGTTTTAGTAAAAGTTTGAAGATAGTTTCGCTAAAAAGGTAGATCTTGTTGAGGTTTACCTTTTTTTATGTTATCTACTAAAAATATTATGCCAATTTGGGTATTTTCAATCGAATTTATCGATCTAGCCTGATTATTTGCCCCCTCGTTCACTGTTTTACCTCCATTCCTCATTACTTCTTTTTGCTCAACCTGCCGTGTTTTTATCAATGACTTAGGTTGACTGAAGCGAATAAAGTAACCTTTATCTCCCTCTGATTTGCACAAGTCTGCTCCAAATACACCAAACTCGGATAATGACTAATATAATATGCCAACAAGTAAGTAGAATTCGGTTTGACAGCATAGAAGCCGAAAAAAAGAAATACAATGAGAATACCAGGGATTGTACGATTATGTTTTGTAGGTTGTAGGGGGTAATCAAAGTTTTACGAATCTACTTATATACCATAGAGACAGCAAAAATGTTGATATGCGTTTTGATATTTATTATATTATTATTCGCTTCTAATTGTGATATATATGAGATTAATTCTAAAGTTATCCTTCTTATACTGTTTTTTACCCATGATATCAGTTGCGCAGTTGACAGTTGACTACGTCTCTGCATTTAGAAAACTAGAGCTGCGATTGCAAAAAGGAGATCAAGTAGCCTTGAAAGAAGTAGGAGATTTTGTAGGGGATGAGCGAATATACCTCAACAACGAAGGGCAGCAAGTAACTTTGCATGACAAGGCAGTAGCTTTGTTAAACCATTATAGCTTACTGAATACTGAAGAGTTTGATCTTCAGTCTCATATTACCCGCCAAGCTTTTTTGAAGTTTTATTACAAAAAAGAAAAACAGTGGAAGTTTTCAGCGTTTTTGCAGGTGTTTTATTTGACATCTATCCAGACCTTACCCTACCAATACAAGTTAATTAGCGCACCATCTTACAATGAAGCAAACAAGGAGGCCATATTCCGTCATTATCGTCGGGAGTTTTTACATGCAATTGAGCTGAAGCTGTATGATCAGGTTCCCGAAATTTTGGAACGGATTGGTCAACTAAAAACGTCGCTAGGTTTTGGCTTACTACGGCATTGTTTGCGAGGCAAATACTGGAAGGTCGGTGCTGCCAATCCTTTTGCGCCTCGCTTGTATGAAGCGGCTTGTTATGCCCTACGCCATTACCAGAACCTGGCGGCAGCTCAAATGATTTTGAAAACCATCAAAGAAGAAAAAACTTACTTACAGGGAGCAGTAGAGGCGCTGAGCTACATCACAAATGTTCATTTACAAGCACTGAAAGTGCCTTTTGATCAAGCAGGGAGTACCTACGAAGGGTTGCTTTCTCAATACCGAACCTTGGCGGCGTTGAGAAAGCAAGGCTATCGACAATTGTTTGATTATGAGCCCTACCATTTTAAAAATCAAGCCGATTACTACGGGAAAATTCTCAATACCAGTTATCAGTACTTTTGGATTAAATACAATGCATTGCAGGATTTGAGGCGAGTCCATCATCCTAAAGTTTTGTGGTATTTGGCAGCCCAAGTTTTTCAACAAAAAGGAGCAGCAAAGTATCATTGGCAAGTAGATACCAAACCCTTGGAGTTGTTGAGTGAGTTGACTGGAATAGAGGTATTGGTGCTAAATCAGGAAGGAAAGTGGACTACTCAGCTCAAAGATAAAATAGCAAGGTTGAATTTTATACGATATTGGGAAGATCATTATCAGGATTATAGTTGGAGTACGCAGGCTGGTAAATTTATAAATATCCAAGAAAAAGTACAGGAAAGTCCTTATAGTGAGCAGTTTAGACGAAATTTTAGAAAACTACATAGCACTGATGAAGAAGTATCAGTGAGGGCCTTTAGAAAATTGGCCAACGAACAACCACTAGAAGCATTACAATCTTTGCCAGAGAAAAAGTTGGTCATTTTTCCTCAAAGTTATCACTTGCCAATATACCCTTATCTT
The DNA here is from genome assembly GCA_937899305.1 of uncultured Cytophagaceae bacterium. Classification (GTDB taxonomy): domain Bacteria; phylum Bacteroidota; class Bacteroidia; order Cytophagales; family Microscillaceae; genus Microscilla. The sequence continues at coordinate 5,006 of CALDJV010001086.1, read as the reverse complement.
TCATTAGAAGTCTTGATTCGTTTGAGAACTTATTGCGAACGCGAAGGATTGGATTATACGAGGTATTTATCGGAGATACAAAAACAGGCCAAGCATTTAGGGAAAAGGATGACGATTAAACAAAGAGTAACTCTAGAAAATAAACTGTATGAAAGCCTCAACTTGCAAAATGTAACTGCATTAGAGCATTGGGCGATCCTTTCTGAAAATGCCTCCTGGCGATTGGGTTATTCTTTGGGAAGAGTGCTACAGCGCTTTTATGCTACTCGTCGAGATTCATTGTTTCAGCAAACCCAGCATTTAAAACTTTTTCTGAACAAATGTGGTTGGTTTGCTCAGTTGCGTCCCAAGGGTTTAGGTGTTTTGTATCCGTCGTTTTTAGGAAAGTTGGAGGAGGAACAGAAGCAAAAACTTGATGCTATTTGGGAGCAATTACAAAATGAAAAGGATGAAATAACGGAGCATTTTGTCGATTTGGAACAAGATCGCCAACGTTTGAAACTCATGATAGCCCAAATTGGCCAACGTCCTCTTTTTGGGTTGCATCCGGCTTTTACCCGTTTTGTAAAGGAACCTCACGCCAAACATTGGCAAGAACTTAACGGAGTAAAAGTAGTTCATCCAGAGGATTTTAAAGTGGTCATCAAGCGCATTCGTAAGTTTAGAAACCCCTGAGAAAATACAATGGTTATTGGCTTGGTTGCGATTTCAGAAAGCTCAAGAAAGTGTCCCTTTTTTGATGCAAATCATTCATGACCAAAGAGTTATTGGTAAACATCGAGGGTATCGGCAGTACATTCCTTTGACGGTGTCCGACGAAGTGGTTTTTATTTTAGAACAAATTTATCGCCATAGTTTTATAGATGCCAAGGACTTTCATCGAGTAAAGCTTCGTAATATTTATCGTTTTTCTAAAAATACAAGCCCTTGGAGGCAAAAATGGATACGTGCCAAGACAAATTACGAGCAATGGGAGGCCGACTTCTTTGAGTTGAAGGTAAAAAGTATGGGCCATCAGGCTTCCCTCAAAATCAACACCTTGAACAATATCCTTTTATCGCCTTTTTTTCAGAAAGATCAACATCGGCAAAGTGTACTACAAGCGCTCACCAAAGTGCGTCCCCAGAGTGATTTGGCGTATTTACAGTGGCGCCTGCCAATCACTACCGAAGATTTCAAGTATTTTAAAAATGGGTTTGAATCTCCTGCTTTGGTAGCGCGTGTTGTTCCTCTGATAGAAGCCAAACCCGAAGTAGTGCTCACATTTTTGGAAGATGTAACCGATAAGCTTTCTACCACGAAGCAAGGGGAGTTGTACTTTGAGCTAGGCCAAACTACGGAATTATGGCAATGGTTGAAAAATGCCAACTTTGAGGAATTTAAACAACGGGTGATTCGGTGTTTACGCGTTTTTAAAAATACCCTGGACAGTGAATATACCGCAGGCGAAGTAGCAGCAGTGATCTTTTTGCTAGTTTACCAAGATTTGCCCATCAAGGCAAAGCTACAATTGGTAAAAAAAATGAGCAGTAATTTGTTGAGAGGGGAAATATTGAGCCAAATTATCTTTCAGACAAGGTACAATGCCGTACCGGAGTTGTTAGATAACCAGGAGCGCTTGAAAAGCCTGGGGGCCAACCCAGATGTCATTCGTACTCGTATCAGGTATCATATCTTGTATAACCTGGGTTTGCCCATCAATGAAAGCTTCGAGAATGATGTAGAAATAAGACGTGACCTGGAAAATCTCTCTGAAGCCGCATTTTTTGGTAAGTACATTTCGCAGTGGTATCCTGAGCTGGAGCAGGCCGTTCAGCAAGCAGATTGGGGTTACTTACAGCATCTTTTAAAACAGACGATTGGATTGCCATTGGTTGGGATGGGGCGCGAAGATAGGCGGTGGTATGCCTTGGGACGTTTCTTTGAAATCAATTTTGGAAGCAAGCTGGGGTGTCCGCCCAATATGTACAATGCCCAAACCTGGGATGAGCAAATTTCGGTAAAGGCTTGGCAACAAAAATGGCATCAATTTGTTTTACAAAAACAAGACAAAACGAAGAAAAGCCAGGAAAAGTATTAGTCTAAAAAAACACCAAATATTATTTTGTTTTGATTTTTTTATCAACGTTCTTTGCCGCAAATTTTGAGCAATTTAACTTTATAGATACATGCTTTTGTTTGAAAACGAAGTAGCAAAAATTGATCTGAATGTTGACAGCAACAGCTTGACCATTACCTGGAAGGAAATTGTGTTCAAGCAAGATTATGAAGAAGTTTGGAAACAAGCCTGGAACCTTGCTTCTCCCTATGATGTGACTGAGTTTTTGAGTGATGAAACTCGATTGTTGAGTGTGGCCGGTGACGGATTGGATTGGGTGATGAAAAAATGGGAGCCATTGTGTGCCAAGCGCTTGGGATTGACTCGCAAAATTGCTTTTGTGTTGTCGCCAGGATTTGATGAAAATCTGAAGGAACAAAATCGCGTACAGGAAGTAGGTTCGTTGATGAACGAATTTATTTTCAAGCAATTTAATAATATGCAAGAAGCCAAAGGTTGGCTTTATTCGCGAGAAGCTACTTTGACAGTATAGGTCATTGCTTTTCGGTGGAATTGAAAGAAGAAGTCTAGATGACTTCGGTTACTAAGTAAAATGGAAAAAATAAACTAATCCAAATTTAGTGCAATATCTTGGCGCTAGACAAGTCCAAAAAATTGGCTAATAGCAGCGCTATTTGCACTATTTTTTGACGAAGTATAGTGGCTAGAGATCAGCTAAATGGATTAAGTTATTTTTGTAGTTTTACTAAGTTAAAAAAGGTTGTTTTCTTTACGAGAGCGGCCTTTTTTTAGATATGTACCCCAATCAACAATACATCATCAATCTGTTCTTCTTGTCCCTGAGTTTGCCAATCCAGGAAGGCTTGTTTCAAAATTGATTTTTGTATGCCAGCGGGCTGTTGATGGGATGCCAAGAGTAAATCTCGCAGGCGTGCTGGAGAAAACTTTTTATTGTGTGGCCCACCAAATTGGTCCTGAAAGCCATCAGAGAATAAATAAAAGGTAGTGGGCCGGTTCAGGGAAAGCCGATGAAGGGTAAATGTGCGGGTGGTTTCGCGTTGTTCGCCTCCAATAGGCATCTTGTCCCCCTTGATGACCTGGAGTTGATGATCTTGAATGTATACCAGTGGATTTTTGGCGCCCGCAAATTCCATCACCTGGTTTGAGGTATCAATTACAACCAGGGCAGCATCCATCCCGTCGCGGTTGTTGGTTTCTTTTTGGCGCAACAAAGACTGAATACTCAAGTGCAGTGTTTCCAAAATAGTCGCGGCACTGGTGATCTGTTGATCTTTTACGATTTTGTTCAGTAAATTATTGCCAATAATACTCATAAAAGCACCTGGTACACCATGTCCAGTACAATCAATTGCGGCTACGATTATTTTACCATTTACCTCTTCTAAATAATAGAAATCACCCGAAACCACATCCTTGGGTTGAAATAGAACAAAACTATTGGGCAACCATTGATTGATTACGTGGGTGGTAGGCAAAATGGCTTGTTGGATGTTTTGAGCGTAATCAATGCTATCGCTCAAATCATTGTATAGTTGTTCAATACGTTTGTTTTGCTGGGTAATCTCGTGCTGTTTTTGTTCTAAAAATTCCTGAGTGGTTTTGAGTTCTTCTACACTTTGGTGAAGCTTTTGTTTTTGATCGGCCAGTAGTAAGTTTTGCCGTTGCATTTTCGCTTCATAGTCAAATGTTTCGAATTTAAAAATGCTTGTGAATGCAATCGTCGTAAAGACAGCACCCAATACATTGTTCCACCAAAAGAAATCTACCCAAACCAATGACTCAGCCGAAAAAGGAGTAAACCAGTGGTACTTGATACTGATGGTAATCAGGAGAAAAAACAGAGATACCCAGGCGAGTGTAAGGTAAATTAATTGTTTGTGCTTTAGAATGAAAATCGCCAATACAGCCTCCGAAAGTAAATAAAAATGGATGCCAATGTCTTGGGCATAGATGAGGTAAAGTAGAAAAAGATTGACCGGGGCACTAAATAAAAGAAGGACTTGGGAGATAAAGTATTTGCGTCGGATGCTCAACAATAGAGGCAAAGAAAAGAGGATGACCGAGCCAAGGTTGCCTAAGGAAAGCAGGTGAGTTCCTGATAAAAATAGTACAATAAAATCGGTTAAATGGATGCCCATGACCACCAAACAGGAAATGTTGAGTAGTTTTATCCTGCGAATGTCGGAGTCGGACATATCAGGAGCAAGATTCCAAAGAAATAGGTGCTTCATTGAATGTAAGGTCGTCGCTAAAGTATGCTAATGTCCGCAAAACTGGGAGAGCCTGAAACTGGATCGCCTTGAATTGATTTTCTAACCTTATGATACGAATAAATTAGGTTTTAGATGTGAAGTAAAACTACAAAAATAACTCCATCCATTTGTCCGCTCCTTATAGGACAGTTTTTAGACTTGTATAGCACCAAATTTGGGTTCGTTTATTTTTTTTTTATTTTACTTCCGCTGATCAGTAAAAAAAACTCACCTTGAAAAAGCAGTATTTCACCTCGAAATTGCTGCGTTTCACATGGAATGCTTTTTTGTAGCAGGGTTCAGGCGTATATTGTAACACATTAGCGATTGAAATATTAAAAATAATGAAGATCTTCTTCGTAGGGTATGTTATCAAAATCAGAGTTAAGGGCTCTTGATTTTTTCCTAACCACACTTAATATACCTATTTAACCGCCCTAACAAGAAGATAAACAGGTGTACATGATAGTGAGTAATGAGGCTACCCAGCCAACATTGCTCACTTTTTTTGTTTTATATATTTTCCTGATAAATTAGTTGTTATGTAAAACTACATCAATAACCTAATCCATTTGGCTCATCTCTCGCTACTATACTTCTTCAAAAAATAGTTCCGTAACTTTGGCTACGCAAAGATTTTTTGAATCGCCTAGCAACTAGATATCACACCAAAT
>CALDJV010001085.1 GCA_937899305.1 uncultured Cytophagaceae bacterium | reverse complement strand
GGGCAATAAAAATAACGAAGCCCAGCAGTTCAGGAAGTAGAGAAAAACCGACAGTTATTGCGAACGCGTTACTAAATGCACATTATAGCCTTGTTCATTGAAATGAGCAAGGCTATTTTTTGTTTGTCAGGGGTAGTTCTTGGGTCTTAAAACCAATTTAAAGATTGTATGATTGCAAACTGAACCTTACCTTCATTGGATATGAAACCAATCTCATTTGTTATAACATTTTTATGTCTTTTGCAATCCTGTACTCAAAAGGCAGTGGACATAGATGCAATCATTCAGAAAATTGATCAGGCAGATTTATCGATATTAAAAGGAACCTATATCCATTTCAGAAGTAGAGATTATCAAACTCCAAATTCATCCATCTATTTTATTAGCAAACTTGATAATCACTGTGCGCCCTATGTGGTTACAGTAAATGAAAAAAGCAAGACCGTAAGTAAGGTTAGCAACGATTTATTATTTGACAGTGAATGTGTTAAGGGCTACCTTAGCAAGCAGAGGATAAAACGATTGATGTCCGCATTTTTAAAGTATAATTTGTGTCTGATGAAAGTGGATCAATACGGTAATGTTTTTATCAACCCAAGTAGGCCAGCTCCTCCTATTTTGGCAAAAAAGTCTTTTTATGCCGAACCAGGAGATTTCAAGGAATTCGAGTTATACAAAGGAAATTGGTACCTGAGAGCATCCGAATAATGACAGCGATCAAACTATGAATCGTCATACGTCCATCGTCAAAATTGCTTTCATCTAGTTGATGTCTTCTTCGACCAGTGCTCTAGCAATTTAACATCCTCAAACAAGTTGATATAATCTCGAATGTATAATCCAATTTCAAAGACAATGTCTACCTGGAATGGCCACAAAGCATAGTGGTTTTCAGCTTGAACTACTTCCACTTCTTGGAGCGCGTAATGTTGCTTTAGGCTTTCTATAATCTCAGGAATGCCCCAAAAATAGAAATGATTATTTCTTTCGGTAAAAGGCATTACTTGAGTATATTTTGAACACAATTCATAGTAGGACAAATGAAGGTGGCCGGCAAATAAATCATTTCCGAAACTTTTGGGCTTTTTTCCAGTAGCAGGAAACAAAAACATCCTTTGAGTAAGATTCAGGCGATCTTTAGCATTCAAATGATCAAAACTTTGGGTAAGGTAATAAAGTGAGTGGGTAAAAACGATGTAGAATGCATTTTCTTGAAAAGTCACCTGATCACTGGCAAGTACCTCGACTTCATAATTGGTTATTTTTTGCAAATCTATCGCAAACGAGTTGATTTTATACGTTTCAATGGCATCAGGATAAGCCACGTTCCCAGAGCTTTCAAAGTGTGCAATGACAATGATTTTTTCAAGTGTTTGCATTATGGACAACATTGTTCCGCCTTTGGCTAATTGTTTAACCGAGCCTTGGCGAGCTCAGCAACGCTAATTGTTAAAGCTCTCCTGACGAAGGAAGAACCGACTAGAGGGAACTTTTCGCAGCTAATCTTACGTGAGGCGACACAAAACTATGGACTATCGACCATCGACTAAACTACATCTGATGCCTACTGTGCAACCAATGCTTCAATTTTTTGATTTTTGGGCAAAAACATCGTACAACGATTGCAAGCCGAATGAATAGGGTAGGAGGCTTGCCGAAGTTGAGTAAAGGTCTTTCCTTGCCAAATTTGTTTAAACGATTGTTCCTTTAGGTTTCCAATCACTACTTGGTCGGTCAAAGTACAACAAGGTGCCACATTGCCGTTGTGATCGATCAAAGCATGGGTCCACAATGCATAACAAGGGTGATTTTGATAATATTGGTGGGCATAATTTCCTTGAGCACTGCTTTCAACCTCGGTATTGCTGGTACCAAACACCCACAAATCATGGGGGGCCACCTCCAACCCCAATTCCTGAGATTGGGCATATGCTACAGGGGCAATGTGTTCGTTAAATTCAATGATCTGGGCCTGGGTCAAATGGCTCAACTCTGCGTTTCGAGCAAATATCGGAATCAAATGAAACCCACGTGCCCCAATTTGTTGGGCTAGAGCGGGCAATTGAGATACCTGACGATAGTTGGCTTGGTTGACCACCATATTGATGAATATTTTCCCTGGATTACTGGCCAACCGCTCTGCCTTTGCTTGAAAAGCCCGTTGTAAAAACTGGACTCCCCTTACTGATCGGTCAAAGGCCCCTTTCATACCTCGGATTTCATCGTGAATAATAGGGTCAGGGCTGTCAAACGAAATATTGGCTTTTTTGAGTCCTCCTTGTACATAAGCATTTGCTTTAGCCTCGGTAATCAGGGTGGCATTGGTAGTCATCGTGATCTTGATGCCTTGTTTACGCATCCATTTCATGGCTTGCGCCAAATCAGGGTACATGGTAGGTTCTCCCCCCGATAAATGAATCCTTTCACAACCCAAGCGAGCCAAGTCAGGAATCAGTTTTTTTAGGATTTTACGATCCAGCATATTCCCTCGCCAACGCCAATGGTTGCACATTTTACATTTCAGGTTACAATCCCAAAGCAACTTGATCTTTACAAAAACAGGTTTATAGGGATGGCCCTTTTTTAGGCGTTTGCGAAATTTACGTTGGTCACGTTCAAGGGTTTCCAGGTTCATACAATAGCACTAAAGTTATTCAAACAAGATAATGAAATCTGTTCATAAATACAGATGTGATAATCAATTTTCAAGAAAATACGCCAAAATGTCCATTGACTTGATCGGTTTCGGTATATAATAGTAAAAGCACATAAATTTTTACAAAAATTAACCTATTACGTCCATTATGAAGTTGAAATACACGATTACAATGGCCCTGCTTTTAGTGATCAACGCAGGCATTCAGGCCCAAAAACAATCCTTTGGAAAAGTAAGTCGCGAAGCACTGGAAATGACCAAATATGACAAGTTTCCTAATGCCGAAGCCCTGGTATTGTTTGATGTAGGAAAAACCTCCATAGACTATGTTGCTACCTGGCCGCTCACCGTAACCGAACGTCATAGACGAATTAAGATTTTTAGCAAAGAAGGGTACAAATGGGCCGATATTGGCATTCGCTACCGAGCCAACGTGAGCCACGATAAGATCCGAAACCTCAAGGCCAAAGTATATTGGCTGGAAAATGGCCAAGTAAAAAGTCAGAAGTTATCCAGAAAAGATTTTATGGAAGAAAAAGTAAGCAAGTACTGGAAGGTAAAGAAACTTGTTTTTCCTAAAATCAAAGAAGGGGCCATCATCGAGTATAGTTACAAGAGAGTAACTCCTTTGAGCATCAACCTGAGTAGCTGGTATTTTCAGACCGACATTCCGGTAAAGTTTAGCCAGTATACCACCGAGATTCCCACCAAATTTTTTGAATACGTTAAAATTATTCAGGATTACGGCTGGATTCGCCAAGTATTGGCCAATACCAATAAAAGGGTATTTTTTGGCCCGGAAAGAGTAAATGCCAATGTAAATAAGTGGGAAGCCCGCGATGTGCCTCGATTTGTCAAGGAAAAATACATGACCAGTCGCTCCAATCACATTGCAAAGGTAGAATTTCAACTAAAGCGATTGAGAGACCGTGACTTTTTTTCCACTTGGAAAGAACTAGACAAAAGGTTGAATGAGTCGGATTATTTTGGCAATGCATTGAAAAAGAAAAACTTTGGATCCGAAATACTCAGCAAGCTAAAAAAGCTACCTGCCAATAAAGCCAAAGCCCAGCAGCTGTTCGAAGCCGTCAAAGCCAAAATGAAATACAACAAGCAAGAGAGCCGCTATGTAAATACCACCCTCCGAAAAGCTTATTTGAAAGGAGAAGGCAATGCTGGCGACATCAACCTCATGCTGATTAATCTGCTCCAAAGGGCCGGGTTCAAACAAACCTTTCCCATTATCTTAAGTACTCGATCTCACGATCGCATCAATCGTTTCTACCCATTGCTAAACAAGTTCAACTACGTGATTGCACTATTGGTAGTAGACAAAAAAGCGTATTTTCTGGATGCCACCGATCGGCTGATGCCTTTTGGCCTACTTCCTTCACGGTGCTTGAGCGGTGTAGGGCGTGTGATTGCCCGCTATGAGATGCAAAATCCTTGGGTAGAAATCAATCAAGGTCACCAAAAATACAAAGAAAATATAGCGGCCGAATTTACGCTAAACGAAGACGGTTTATTGACTGGAAATATAACCACGACCGACGACGGCTACAGTGCGTTGATTGAGCGCCACAAAATAGATGATCGTAAAAAAAGGTCGGGTAAAAAGGATCCTAACAAAGAGGGAGAAAAGAAAGAAGAAGAGCAGGCAACCGAAAACTATGAAGAAGATGAAAAAGTAGATTTGAAAGGGCTGAATATCACAAAAGTTAAGGTAGAAAATTTGGAGGCCCTCGATAAACCCTTGTCTACCAAGCTAGAAGCCACCATTGAAGACAAGGTGCAAAAGGCAGGCAACCTGATGTACCTCAATCCGATGTTTTATTGGAAACTCAAAGAAAATCCTTTCAAACTCAAGGAACGAAAGTTTCCTGTAGACTTTGGGTACCATATCAAGCGAAATTTTTACGTAAAAATTACCCTACCCAAAGGCTATCAGGTAGAATCATTGCCCCAACAAATGAAAATCACCTTGCCTGGCCGTCAGGCGGTGTATACTTACTCGGCTCAGCAGTTGGGGGATGCGTTATTGGTAAATAGTCGTTTGAGCATCAACCAAACCCAGTTTAAACCAGAACAATACCAAGCCTTGAAGCAATTTTTTGAAAAAATGGTGGCCAAACAAGCCGAACAGGTGGTGCTCAAAAAGAAGTAAGTTCTTGAACTACTAAAAAAGCTTTTGTTCGGGTGAGCAGAAGCTTTTTTTATTTTTATTTCCATTCATTGATTATATGCTTAAATTCCCTGATATGTTCAATTTATTCAAAAAGAAAATCCGGGTAACAAGTGTCAAACAAGGGCAACACCTCGACCAAGCTGTGGCCCAATCGGTGGATGACTTTTTTGCCAAGCGAATGAAAAATCGCATCAAAAAAATTCTGGGATACAATTGGGAAATTCTTTGGCGTACCGAGGAATGGATTTATTTCGGTTATCCGAAAGGGGGGAGCCGAGAAAAACAATACGTAGAAACTTTGTATAAAGTAAACCAAGCACAATTAAAAAATGATTTTCCGGGTTTTGAGACCATCACTGGGCAACAAGTACGCATAGCCGCCTCCAAAGCAGTTCGCGATAGTCATCCGTTAGATCATTGTGTGACCCTTCTTCAGAATTTACAATGGCAAGCTCAGTTACAAGCCAACCACATTGCGTTGGACATTCGTTGGGTGTATAGCGCAGATGGTGCGCCCGAAGTGAGCCAATGCTTTGACTTGACATTAGACCATGAAACCTTATCTTTGCTCGCATTTTCGGACAAAGTATGTCCCGAACCCGTCAAGTAAAAGTGGAGCATAAACCTGCTCAGAATCATTACTATGAAATTTAGCATCAGCGAAACCATCATTGTCTTTGGTATTTTTCAGGCCATTGTATTGAGTACAGCTCTGTTGTTCAAAAAAGAAAACCGCCAAGCCAATATTTTTTTAGCTTTGTTGCTTTTTTGTCTAGGGTATGGCAACTTTATCTACATTGTGGTACAGTTTCGGTTATTCGACCGTTTTTTTTGGTTGCATACCCTCCCTTATGGGCTTTCATTTGTTGTAGGCCCTTCTTTTTATT
>CALDJV010001084.1 GCA_937899305.1 uncultured Cytophagaceae bacterium | reverse complement strand
CTTAGATAAGTGAACGGCCAATTCGCGATCCTTTACAAAATCGTTTTTGTTATTTAGATTCAAATCAATCTGAAGTCCCCCCAAGTAGCTATCCGACAGTTTATTGAGTTGGTCAGTCAGAAAACCACTCAACCCCGAACCCAGTTGGTACGTCACATCCACCCCATTGCCCCCTTGGGCCTCCTCGGCAGTGATAAAATACCCCAACACAATGAGCCCAAATACCTGCTTATACAGTTCGTTTTGATTATTGCGGATTTCATTGAGTTTGCTCAGTAGCAGCGTACTGGGGTTTCGGACCTTATCTCGAGGAATTTGAATGTCAAAACTAATTTGAGGGTTCAAAAACTCTCCTTTGAGGTGAATCAGTACCTGTACCGGGATAATGCGTTTGGCTTGCTCCACCTCAGAGGTTTGGTCGGCACTGAGGCGGTCCAGTAACAAACTATAAGTAGAAGTCTTGGTTTCGTAAATGGTAGTGATATTCATAACCCCTTGGGTAGGATCACCAAAAAAGTGTACACTGCTGCCCTTTTGCACTTCAATCTCTTTGTGTACCACTTCAAACAGGTTGAGGGTATATTTGCCTTCCTCAATGATGTAGTCACCAGAAATCTGAAGTTCACCGGTATTGTCCATCGTAACACTCAATTCGGTTTCACCCGAACATTCCAGGCGGTCATTGGTAGCTTCATTGATGATAATGTGTAGTTTGGCCTCGGGACTCACTTTGATAATGGACTTGATATTGAAGCCAGTCAGGTCGGTATTTGCCGTGATTTTGGCGCTGTCAGCTACCTGAGATGAATCTTTTTGAGTAGATACAAAATTAATGTAATTGCTTCGTCTTACGTGAGTAGCTTCGTCGTCGTCTATAGAAGTATACACGTTCGATCCTGGCTTGAGCGCTACATTGGCGTCGATGTCGAGGTCGTCTAAAAAACCGCTGACCTTGATTTTATAGTCACTAAATATGGTGCCGTGCAAGGTTTTAAAGTCGTATGCGGTGGATTTCATCAACTGAAAGTTCTCAGCACTGATTTCCAGGTTGGTAAAGAAAGCCCGATAACCCAAATTGGTGATCCTCCCATTGACATAATTGGGGCGGCCGTTCATATCAGTAATGGCGAAATTTCTAAAAGCAATGACATCTTTATCAAAATAGATTGCTTGATTGTTGATAAAGTGAGGTTCTCCCAACATTTTTACTTGCAAGGTACTCTGCCCTTTGAACTTAATATCTCCAGTAATCTCTGGTTCTGAGATTTTACCTGTCAGTCGCAAGCGCCCATTCATCCGTCCGTGCATTTTACGCATGTATTCCGATACCAAAGGAGTGAATTGCTCCAGACGGATATTGGACACGCCTGCAAATACATACAAACTATCTTTGAAAATATGATAAGAACCATTGGCCCGCAAACGATTGTTCTTGCCCTTAAGCACCGCCTTTACACTGGCCAAGCCTTCCAAGCCTTTTTCGGCCACATCTACTTTGAGATCACCAAATACGATGTCCATTGCTTTGAGCTTCTTTACGTTCAAGTGAGAAGTAATTCGCTTGATGTCAAAAACATTGGTCACCGCCAGGTTTCCATTGATGACACCTCCTAGCTTATAATCCTGGAGACCAAATATTTGGGGAATGGTGGCAATATTGAACTTGACAATGTTGAATTCCTGAATTACATTTTTGGCTCGGTTGAGGCGACTTCTCAAGATAAACTGCTGGGACTGTTGCGACAAGGCAATGCTATCGATATACAAGTATTGATTGGCCAGGTTAAAGCTTACATTACAACCATTCCTAAACGCCCATTCTTGTTGATCTATGCTGATGTAAGAGTTTCTAAACTTTAAATTAAAAGTATCTTGTTTGGCGGTAATGTTACCAAAGAGCTTGATCTCTGATCTGAGGGTGTCAGAGTTGAGCTTGATATTAAACGAAGCCTTGTTTTTTCGGAGCCCAAACCGGATGGTAGGGGTTTTGATATCGATGTTTTCTTTGGTATCGATTCGAGTACAAGTTACAAATGCCCGCAACGCAGTGGAAGTACTACGTACGTTGAGGTAAAGATTGTGCATTTTTTGGCCATCGTAAGTAATCAGTGGCGCGTTTAGTTGGGTGATGAGTAGCTTTTTCTGAGGGGTAAATTTCGCAAATAGTTTTACATCTTCTGCCACCTTGAGCGTGGGTACAAACTCATACAATATCTGAGGATCCTTTCGCAACTGGGCGTCTATCACCATGTTTTGGGTATGTTTGAGTTTTACCGAATCGATGGATAAGTTGGAGTAATAATTTTGTATAAACCCATTGAAAGCAAGCGGAAGTTCTTTGATATTGAATTGCCCCTTGATGGTCGCATTTAAGAAGTCAGAGTGAAGCGTGATGTTGCGGGCATTTTCTTTTTCAGTAATATCCAAGTGCAGCGAATCCAGTGTAAGCTTTTTATGATGGTATTCCACCAGTGCATCGTTGATGTGCAAGTAACCAAGTATGCTATCTACATCAAAACCTTGCATTTCACCCGCAATCTTGGCCCTGATATTCAAAGAATCCTCAAACAAATTCATTTCCTTGAGGTGCAGGTCGTATATGTTACCGCTTAAAAAAACACTTGGTTTGGCCTCCGCCAAATCGATCACATTTTGTAGTTCCAGATTGGCCTGCTCGTCCTTGTAGAATATCATATTCTCCAGAATATTATCAACAAACTTGCTGTTGACTTTCAGGCCTGAATAAACATATTGATTGTATTCCAGTGCATTGACCAATAATTGCAGGCTATCTACTTGGGTTTTTTGTGCGTTATGTTGCGCATCAACAAAAGCTTTGAAACTCAAGGCGCCCACCTCTTTGGTTTGGGTAAGTAACCCCAACTGCAAGGCGGTAGCTTTCAGACTACCTTTGATGCGATGATCGTCAAACTTCGCATTGGTTTGTAAGTTAAACTCGCTTTCCAGGTTACCCAGCGAAGACTCCAGGTTCCACTTTCCTTCCAAATCTTTCAAATATCCTTTGACTGCCGCACTGGTGGTGACTTGATTGGTGAGCAGTGCTTCGCGAGGCAGGGGGCGAGGCAAAAGACTTTGCACAAACAAAGGTTGGGCCTTGAGCTGGTGCAAGTCCAGGTCATAAAATGCATTGGGGTAATCAGTAAAATTATCGACAATGAGTGAAGTATTCAGTGCATTGTTTTTGTTGAGTGCTACCTGAAAGTGATCAAGTAGAAACTTGTTTTTTTGTACGTCTATAATGCCTTCAAGCTTGAGGACTTGCTGTTGGACTTTGGGTGAAATACCTCCCGTAAAGTAAGTCAAATCGCGAATGGCCAGGGAGTCATTTTCAAAATTGACCTTGAAGAAAGCCGTTTTCAAAGAGGCCTCGATGGCTTCTACTGAGGGAACTTGTAGCTCAAACCCGTGGTGTAACATAGAGTGGTTGGTCTGAATGGTGCCCGCATTGACCAATACCTGGGGGTAGTGTACCTGCATTTTTACCGCAAATTGTCGCAATCCAAATCCACTTTTTTCAGCAAAAGCAAGCTGTTGAATGTCAAAAGCAAAATCATTGGCCCCGATTTCAATATCCTTGATTTTGGTATTAAAGTTGTTGATTAACAGGTGGTTGTAATCGAGACGGGTAGGCGCTGTATTGGCTGCGTCATCGTCGTAACGAAGGTTACAATGCTTGAATACCAATGATTTTAGGGTCAGCTTGTAGCCGCTTGAATTGATCGCCTTTTTGACCGACTGCTTGGGTTTGGTTGTGGTTTTAGGGGCGGTGTCATCTTTTTTTTCTCCACCTTCGGCTTCCTGTTCTGGAGTCTCTTTTTGTTGGTGGGTCGCTTGACGAAACGACAGCCGGAGACGGTCAAACATCAATTCGTTGATAACTGGGTGTTTGTCTTCGAGGCCCAAAGTCTCAAAATCTGATTTAAATTCCCCTACTTGAGTTTGCAAATAGAGTTTGTCCTGATCGTCTAGCCACTGGAGGTGGACCTGTTTGAAATGAATCTTGCGTAAATCTACTTGCCAAGCATCGGTCGAGGATTCCTGTTCGGGTGATTTTTGAACTGAGTCTTTGCTGGCAAATGCATCTAACAAAAATTGATAGTTAAAATTGCTGGAGTTTGCGGGTCTATGCAGATATACCCGGGCTTGTTCGAGGCCCAGTTCCTTGGTTATAATTTGTTTGTGTAGGATAGAAAAATCACTCAGTTTTACCCGGAATTTTTTTGCGTAGAGCAGGGTATCAGCGTTCTTGTCGGGTACATAAATGTCTTCTAAGACTACAGTTCTAAAAAACTCAATATTGACTCGCTGAATCGTAACCTTGGTTTGCAAACGGTTTTGCAAGTACTTGGTCGCTTGATCTACCAAGTATTTTTGAGTTGAAGGAATTTGAACTGCTCCCCACGCAATCGCAAAAAGTAAGATCAGCCCTGCCACCAGAAAGACAGAGAATTTAAAAAGACCTTTCAATATTTTGCGTATGATTCGCATTATAAATCAACTAGTAATGATTGTGTTACAAAAACAAGAGGAGCGAGGATAGGTAAATAATGAACAGATAAAAATAAGGTAAATACTGATTGAAAACAACCCAATGATCAGTTATAATTTATTTGCCTCGATACCAGGTAAAGGGGAAGAATTAGCTTTTGTAATGAGTTATGAATTGTTATTTTAAATTTGATCACCTTGAAGTCTTAATAATTCAAAAAAATCATTAATTTGTTTGTCTATTCAAACATCGAAGTGATTTGGATTTCACTTATAACAAATAGGGGAGACCAAGCCTAAACCAACGCTTTTGGGGTATTATTCATCCTGACAGGTTTTCAAAACCTGTCAGGGTTGGCGGAGTATTAGTGAAAAAACTGATGTTCCTAAGTAAAACGGAAAAAATAAAGTAATCCAAATTTGGTGTAATATCTGGTTGCTAGGCGATTCAAAAAATCTTTGCGTAGCCAAAGCTACGGAACTATTTTTTGAAGAAGTATAGCGACTAGAGATCAGCCAAATGGATTAGGTTATTTATGTAGTTTTACTAAATACCAAGCCAGCGTTTGTTTTAGAACTGAAGGACTACCAATGATGATTCAAAAATTACTTATCAGGGTATTATCATGCTTGAGACCATTTTACTTATTTTTGGAGCAGTCCAGGGATTCATGATTGCAGTGATTTTGTTTACCAAAAAGCAAAATCGAATGGGCAATCTTTATCTGGGACTCTTTACCATCACCTTGGCGAGCCAACTGGTGATGGCCCTGAGTTATGATCCCTCAAAAAGAACCGATTATTTATTTGGCGAGGTATCCTTTGAATCTTTTTTCTTGCTAGGACCTTTCCTGTACGGATACGCCCGCGAGATTACTTTGCAACGTACCAGGCTTCAGTCGGCCTATTTCCTTCATTTTTCTCCATTCCTTGTTTTTTTGTTGTTGCGCCTGTTGTTTTCGGCCAATATAGATTTGGGGCTATCTAGCTTGTTTAAAATAAATATAGCATCGGTAATTGGCTTTGGGTTTTTGCAATTGCTGAGCGTGTCTATCTATGTGTATTTGAGTTTTCAAGTCATTAACCATTACCATGTCAAGGTGCAAACCACCTACAACGAAGTAAAAGGGATCCGACTCAATTGGTTTATTGGTCTCAGCTCTGGGTTAAAACCCTGCACTTTCAGTGCAATACTT
>CALDJV010001083.1 GCA_937899305.1 uncultured Cytophagaceae bacterium | reverse complement strand
AGAAAATAAAAAATACAAAAATAACATTTTTAAAGTTTTACCAAGTTTTCAACAAAGATAAGAAAGTTGGCGGGTGGTAATCCAGATAAAAAGATTGTAAAAGATCATAATCAGTACCAGCCCATAAAACCCTCCCATGATGAAATCCTCCTGATGATTCTGCTCTAAAAATGCCTGGTAATTGCCAATTTGTAACGGAAACAGCAAAAGCTCGGAAGCCTGACACCTGAGATAAATGGTATGCACCTCGTGATCTTGCAAATTCAGCTCAAACAGAAATTTGGTGGATTTTATTTTTCTTTGATGATAAGGAATATTATCTCCCAAAGTATCGGTAGGCATAAATTGTTGCTGGGCATTTTGTTGATATAAAACAATTTGCTCCATTCCGGTATGCCCAAACTCTAATAAGTATTTGGCAAGACGAGTCGCCTTGATTTTCAATTTGATCCAAACGGTTGCTTCTCCTGGTCCAAGATTCAGCGTGGCCTTTTGATGGCCAATGAACTTCTTTTGATAAGATTCGCTTAAAATGTCAGATAAGATCAGTCTTTGAGCATCATCACGAAAGTATTTGAGGTGTGGTCCCAGGTTGATCACTTGGTTGCTGTCATTCAATAATACTGTCTTCTGCGCCTTGGCTACTGGGATCACAAATCCCCCCCACCCAATGACTAAACAAATTACGAGGCTCTTTAAAAAACGCTTCATTACAATCAGTCCTCCAAATAGGTTCGATTAAATAAGCAAACCGAGATATGCTTCAATTTTTAATATAAGGTTATTTGTTCACAAACAATTATTTCGAACAAATTCTTTTTTTACTGGTCTTCACCAATCTTCCAAGATCGGTCAAGCCCAAAATAAAGCACTACACAATTGATGCTACAAAGTGATTTTGTGGTCAATTTATCTTAGAAAAAATACACAAAATATACGTTATGAAGGAAATACGTCAGAGAAGGGGTTGTAATCAGGCGTGTACGAAAAACTTTGAACAATTTTAGGTTTTAACATTTGTACAAACAACTTGGTGATTTCGGTTTTGAGTTCCTCTTCGTAACTGTAAGTCAAAGTTTCGGTAAGAAAAAACGCCAATTGAGACAATAAATCGCCGGTTTTGGGCACAAAACGAAAGTGCGCATCCGAAAATAAATTGGGCACATGTCTTCCTTTGATATAGCGGGCAAACTTAGGTACAAACTTGCTTTTTCGGTCGGTAGGTGGGGCCACTAATTTTAGCTGAGGAAATTGAGTGAAAAAAGTATCATCAGCGACGGTATTGAGCATTTTATAAAAACTGACCCAATGACGGAAATCATCTTTCGAAAGTTGACGTTTATCAATCACAATGTAATGCAACAAAAAAGGAAGCTCAATCAGTTTTTGTAAGAGATGAATTCGGCCTTCGTGATTGTTGGCCATTGAAGTAAGTACCTCTTGAGCATCTTGTTGAGCAAACAAAGGAACTTGATTGGGAGTCACCTCTTCGTTGGATTGGGTAGCATCAAGCACTTCTTGAATTTTTGCTTCCACCTCTTCCACCACTTTACTCTCAATCACCATGGCATTGATAATAAAATGAGAAGATGTACCCTTGCGAGCAAAATTAAGATTACTATTTCCGCTTTCTTCTAAAAAAGCCCAATAATCAGTCATAATTGTGGAAATACTTGATATAAAACAACTTGCAAGTTACAGCAAAATACTGATATTCTAGTACGCAATTTGTTAAAAATACTGCCCGAAGTAGGTAATTTATGACATTTGAAGACATTTTATTAACTTTGAAAGCTGAACTTTCACCTGCCTGTCAGTTTTCAATGAATTTGGTGAAGTTCAAAATATTGGGTTGCAAAATCGACCTGATGCACATACACCACATTTACAGCGTTTTTATACACTTCAGTCTATTTTAAATAGATGTTTTGAGGAATAGCATAACACAAAGTTCATTACTAATCCCTGAAACATAGTTATTTATGATAGTTATTTTGTATAATTGTCTATTGATGTAATTACATCTTTTAGTGACGTTCAATACTGCAATTATGAAAGTACCTGTTACTTACCACCAAAACTTTATGACTGTAGAACTATGATTACGTTATTTTTAATTGATGACCACGCGTTGGTTAGATTAGGGCTATCCAAAATTTTATCCAGATTCGAGAACATAAAGATTTTGGCAGATTTTAGCAGTGCTACTGAAGCCTTGGCTACATTGAATCAGAATCAACCTGACATTGTACTTTGTGATATCAGCCTGCCTGAAATGGATGGCATTGAGTTTACCAAAAAAGCCAAAGACAAATATCCTGAACTCAAAGTAATTATGTTGAGTTCTCACAAGGAAGAATTTTATGTATTGAAATCCGTTGAAGCCAAAGCAGATGGTTTTTTACATAAAGATGTGCTCGAGAATGAACTCATTGAAGCCATCAATCGAGTACATCAAGGGGGCAGTTTTTACAGTCAAGACATTTCTCAAATCATCATCAATAGTTTTGTAAATGGTGACAAGCCTTCTATTCCCCAATTATCGGCTCGAGAAAAAGAGGTGCTTCATTTCTTGGTAGAAGGTTTATCTAACAAAGAAATTGCTGATAAGCTTTATATCAGTTCCAAAACAGTGGATAACCATCGGGCCAATATTTTGAAAAAACTCAACTTGAAAAACAATGTACAACTGGTACGTTTTGCCATTGAACATAAGTTAGTTTAATTGGGATTTATAGGTAATTTACCTATACACCTGCAGGATTCACTTAAACAACTTCCCAAAAACAACCTATTTACTCATATCGCAAAACCCATTACCTTTGTAATGCAATTAAATGAGAAAAAACGTTTTCTGTATTTCAATAGAAAGTAAGAAAACTAAAAATATATAAGTTTGGTTGTCTTGCCTGTCACTAAGCGCAAAAGAAATTGAAAGATTTACTTTGATAAACTATACGTTAGCAGGCGTTCTACATCAGGGGGGGAACCATTGTTCTCTCACCTGATTTTTTTTTGTACCTACCTTTCTTTTTTATTATTACATTGTTCTATTGTTCCGCCTTCGGCTCATTGTTAAATGGTTGCGCAAAGCGACGTATCATTTTTCATTTTACGTTTTTCACTTTTCGTTCAATTAGTCGACTGTGGACTAGAGAATCTATGGACTAAAAAAACTACCAACTCCTGACTCCCAACTACCAACTAGAAAAAACCAACTCCGAAATATTTAACAGTTTCTTACCAAACCCATTCGCTAAATCCTGTTAATTTTACTTTTCAAACAAATCTTAGTGCTTTTTCAAGATATTATTGTACACTACATTCAGGGAGTCACAACGACCTCTAACCTTTGAAAGATTAACCTTAAAAACATTTTCCATGAAAACAACTCGTTTTTTATGGTTGGGTTTGTGCTGTTTATTGGCACTTCCCTCCTTTTCACAGAATACCCAGTTGAAATCCAGTACCGTGGCTGGTTTGAAGTTTCGAAACATCGGCCCTGCTTTATTTTCTGGAAGGGTAATAGACCTTGCCGTAAACCCTAATAACTTTAGTGAATATTACGTAGCCGCTGCCTCAGGTGGAATCTGGAAAACAACCAATGCAGGTACTACCTGGAAACCCATTTTTGATCGTTATGGGTCTTATTCCATTGGTTGCATCACCATTGACCCCAACAATCCCAATGTACTTTGGGTGGGTACGGGAGAAAACAACGCCCAACGCAGTATTGCTTATGGCGATGGCTTATATAAGTCGACCGATGGGGGTAAAACCTGGAAGAATGTCGGCCTAAAAACGTCTGAACACATTGGTAAAATTGTGGTAGATCCTCGCAACTCAAACGTAGTGTATGTAGCTGCCCAAGGTCCATTATGGAGTACTGGTGGAGAAAGAGGCTTGTACAAAACCGAAGATGGGGGCAAAACCTGGAAAGCAATTCTCAAAATCAGTGACAAAACTGGGGTAAGTGACTTGGTCATGGACCCTAAAAATCCAGATATTTTGTATGCTACTGCTTGGCAACGTTTTCGCTCCGTATTTAGCTTGGTCAGTGGTGGCCCCGAATCGGGCATTCATAAATCGACTGATGGGGGCAAAACCTGGCGAAAAATTCAAAATGGAATTCCTGGTAAAGAACTTGGTCGGGTAGCTTTGGCCATTTCTCCAGTAGACAATCATTATGTATATGCTATCATAGAAGGTAAACCCAACAATCGTGGTTTTTATCGATCTACCAACAAGGGCGAAAGTTGGAAAAAAATGAGCGGCTATAGCACCAGTGGTAACTACTACCAAGAAATTTATTGCCATCCTACCGAGCTCAACACGGTGTATTCTATGAATACTTTCGCAATGGTTACTTACGATGGAGGCCGTACCTTCAAAAGAGTAGGCGAAGACCTCAAACACGTAGACAACCACGCCATTTGGATCAATCCTACCAATGTAAATCATATGCTTGTGGGGTGCGACGGAGGCTTGTACGAAACTTTTGACCGAGCCAAAACCTGGTTATTCAAGCCCAACCTCCCCATTACCCAGTTTTATAAGGTGACTACCGACAATGCCAAACCGTTTTACAATGTATATGGAGGTACCCAGGACAATGCCAGTTTTGTGGGCCCTTCGCGCACCAACAACGATCGAGGCATTGCCAATGCCGACTGGCAAATCAGTACTTTTGGCGATGGTTTTGAAACCCAGGTAGACCCCAAGAACGAAAATATTGTGTATGCACAGTCTCAATATGGGGGTCTGGTAAGGTTTGACAAAAAAAGTGGCGAGCGAATCGGTATCAAGCCCTTACCGGGCAAGGGTGAGCCTGGGTTACGCTGGAACTGGGATGCTCCTCTGTTCATTAGCCCGCATGCCAACCAAACTTTGTACTTTGCGGCCAACAAGTTATTTAAAAGCACCGATCGGGGGAACTCCTGGAAAGCCATTAGCCCAGACCTGACCCGCCAACTAGATCGTAACAAGCTAAAAATGATGGGACGAGTATGGAGCGTAGATGCCATTGGCAAGAATGCTTCTACCTCGATATATGGCAACATCACCGCGTTACACGAATCTCCCAAAAAAGCCGGGGTACTTTACGTAGGAACCGACGATGGCTTGGTGCAAGTATCAGAAGATGACGGTGCCAACTGGCGCAAGATTGAAAAATTTGCCGGAGTTCCTGACATGACTTATGTCAATGCTTTGTTGGCTTCGAAGCACGACGAAAATGTGGCGTATGCGGTATTCAACAACCATAAACGAGGAGATTTTAAACCTTATTTGTTTAAGAGTACTGATAAAGGTAAAAGTTGGAAATCCATTGCGGCCAATCTACCTACCCGAGGATCTGTTTACTGCATTGCCGAGGATCACGTCAATCCTAATTTATTGTTTATAGGGACTGAATTTGGCGTTTTCTTCAGCAACAATGGAGGCCAACAATGGGTCCAACTCAAAGCAGGACTTCCGACGATTGCAGTACGCGACATGGAAATCCATAAAGGAGAAAATGATTTGGTGTTGGCTTCTTTCGGTCGTGGGTTTTACATTCTGGACAACTACACCCCACTTCGCCAAACCAATTCCCAATTATTGGCCAAAGATGCCTTTATCTTCCCAGTAAAAGATGCTTTACTTTACCATGTGGCTACGCCTTTAGGCATTCGCCGAACGGGATTCCAAGGGCACAGTTTTTATGCCGCCCCCAACCCAGCGTTTGGAGCTACTTTTACTTATTATTTGAAAAAATCGCTGAAAACCCGTCGTCAGAAAAGGCAAGCTGCCGAAGCTAAAGCGCGTAAAAGCAAAAAGGATGTCCAGTATCCTTCGTTTGCCGAAATGCGGGCCGAAGACGATGAAATCAAACCTTACCTGATTTTCACCATAAGCGATGAGTCGGGCAATGTTATCCGAAGAATCAAGACTTCAGCTCGGGCAGGTGTCAAGCGGATCAATTGGGATTTGCGTTTTCCAGCGATTAATCCTACTCGCCTTACTCCTTACCCTACGCTGGATTATTACCAATCTCCTCCTAAAGGTCATTTTGTAGCACCAGGTACTTACCAAGTAAGTCTGGGTAAAGTAGTTGATGGTAAGTATACCGAGCTGGTACCCAAACAAAACTTTAAAGTGGTTCCGCTAAACAATGCCACCATCCCGGTAACCAATCGTGCTGAAACTATGGCTTTTCATCGTAAATTAAGCAAACTACGCAGGGCACTGTCTAGTACCGACAACTTACGTAGGGAGTTGCAAAACAAAATTCGCCATATGCGGGTAGCAGTCATCAATGCACCCAATGTACCTATTCAAACCTTGGAA
>CALDJV010001082.1 GCA_937899305.1 uncultured Cytophagaceae bacterium | reverse complement strand
TTTTTTCATCGTCTAGCAACCAGATATTACACCAAATTTGGATTACTTTATTTTTCCGTTTTACTTACGACAGTAAAAATACTTTCCCTCTTGGAGTATCAGTATCTGCGGTAGACCAAAAGCAATAAGGAGTCTTGGTATATACTTGCTTAAAGTTTATAAAAGTTAAGAGTGTGTTTAAATTGTATTCTTAAAGATAAAAATGATGTAGAAACCGTGTTTTGTCAAGGAAATTATGCTCTGTTACGAATAAATTGGTGTAAAAATGGAGTCTTACATATGAAAATCAGCAAAAAAAAATTAACCTTTATACATACTCTTACTGCAAGGTATTAAAAAAAGCTACAAATCCGAATGATTGTGGTATTGCTTTCGCGGTATTGCGCTGCATAAATTAATAAATTTTAAAAATTACCAATGAGTCTAAGGTTAAGAAAGCGGGTAGAAAGGGTATTTGGAATAGCGTATTGCCTACGATCAGTGTCGGTAATCCAGTTGTAAGAAATGGTATTTTCTACGCCCAGCAAATTCAATATTTCCAAACCAATCCAAAGTGATTTGAGTAGACGGGTATTACCCAATTTGATTTGGTCAAATGAAATTACTTTAGAAAAACCCACATCCAGGCGACGATAGGCCCGTCCGTTGAGAGCCGAGCGAAACTGGTCATTGTTGGGAGGGCCAAAAGGCAAACCAGTACCATAAATAAAATTGACGAATGCTCTGAAAGTAGGATTACTGGGCAAATAATCCTCAAAATAAGTGGCAAAAGTAACCCGCTGATCAGTCGGGCGACGAATATAGCCCTGGTTGTCCCCGTCCAGGTCTTCGCGTACATTCATGACTCCCAGGCTAAACCAGGATTCCGACCCCTTGATGAATTCACCACTGATGCGTACATCAAACCCCGCGGCAAATGCCGTTGCGTTGTTTTCAGCAAAATACCGAATCCGTACATTGTCTATGTCGTAAGGAATTGCGTTTTGAATGTACTTATAATATCCCTCAGCCGTCCATTTAAAATTACGATCGCCTACCTTGAAACTACTTTCTACCCCTCCAATGACGTGCAAGGATTGTTGAGCATTGAGGTTTAAGTTCAGGTTTCCCTGGCGATCGCGCAATTCCCGATAAAAAGGAGGTTGTTGATAAACTCCAATGGAGGCTTTGAACACGGTGGGGCGTTTCCAACGAGGAGCAAAGGCATATTGCAAACGTGGACTGATCAAAAATTCTTGATTGACGGTCCAATAGCCAAACCGAACCCCATAATTGAAGGTATGGATGTCTTTGATATTGAAACTATGCTGTACATATCCAGTAACCCGGTGAGATACCAGCGACAAGTCATTATCAATGGCCACCGTAGGAGTCACAAAATCAGAAGAATCAATAAAACTATATTCGTCCAATACATCCCGAATGTTTTCAGCATTGTAGCGTACCCCAAACTCAATGAGGTGGTTGTTGTCGAGGTTCCAACTATTGCGATTGGCTGCGCTCAGAATAGTGGCTTGCAGACGGTTACGGGCATTTTCGTAAATGGTTCCCAGCGACCTTTCCGCCACACAGCGATTGGTATTGTTAGAAGGATCGGGTACAATGTCGCACAAACGATACCCCCCTTCTACATCTACAAATTCTCTTTCTCGGGTATTCATTCCTGATACCAACCATTCAGTGCGCAATTTTTTTCCAAAATAATGGGTGAGCTTGAGCGCATTCTGAAACAAGGCATATTGCATTGTTTCTTGTCCATTGAACCCTACCAATAGGCGAAAAGGGGAATCTAAGGTACCAAAAGAGGTTTGACGCGTAGTAGGCCTTACAAAATAATTGTTGCTTGCATAAGCGGTAAGCCATTCCAAACTGGTATTGGAAGAAAACTGATAGCGAAACAAGCCCTGAAAATCGGTAAAGCGAGGCAAATATTCTCCCGAAGTGGGCAAGGTGTTCAACAAGTATTGAGAATTTTTATGACGTACTCCGGCCACAAACGAGAGTTTTTTGTTGTTGGCCACTCCTTCCAAATGAGCGGTACCTCCCAATAACCCCCAACTGGCTGAACCAGCCCATTTTTTTGGTTTTTTATAATCTATAATCAAAGCTGAAGAGAGCTTGTCCCCATACTGGGCTTGCCAACCTCCTGCCGAAAACCGTACTTTTTCTACCAAATCGGGGTTGATGAAACTCAGGCCTTCTTGCTGCCCAGCTCGAATCAAAAAAGGGCGATATACCTCAATGTTGTTAACATAAACCAGGTTTTCGTCAAAATTTCCGCCCCTCACCGAATAAGAGGAAGACAATTCACTGTTGCTGACTACCCCGGGTAAAGTAGCCAATATTTTGTTGAAATCGCCAAAAGGAGTAGGGAGGGTCTTGACTGCTTGAGGAGGAATGTTAAAAAAAGAAGGTTGATCAGAGGGTAATTTATTGCTTCTTACCGTGACTTCTTCCAGTTTAGAATTAGGATCTATCTTGAGTTGTATGTTGAGTACGCGTACCTCATTGGGGTTTAACCGGAGTGGAATTGTTTTGGGTAAATAGCCTACCGATTGTACAATGCATATAAAACTTTGTCCAGCGGGTACCAGCAAACTATATTGTCCAGTGGAGTCCGCGTAGACACCACTCGAGGTATTCATAATCGCAATGGTAGCATAGGCAATGGATTGCCCCTCTTGATCAGTGATCTTTCCCTTGAGTTGGGCTTTGGTGTTTTGGGCGAGGGTGTATTTGGTGTACCCTACAAAGCTCAAGGCCAGGATGAGTATAAAGAATGGCTTTTTCAAAGTGTTGGTTTTGGCGTTTGAATTCTAGATATTATGTTTTGTATAGAATAACAAAAGTAGGGAGAAAATTCTGGATTATAGAATAATAAGTAATTCGGCAAAAATAAAGTTTCATTTTTTAGTCCACAGTCTACGGTCCATAGTCCACGGTAACGCAAAGCGGAATCTTTAGTCCTGAGCAAAGCCGAAGGAACTAACAATAGAGCAATTTAACAATGCAACAATGAGCCGAAGGCGGAACAATTTAACAATAAAACAATGTAACAATTTACGAAACAACACTTACTCTTCCCTGCCCACCGGTTCTATAAAAGTGAACCCATCACCATCATATTTGAGAATTCCTATCAAAGCCTGTGGACAAGGCGGGTTTCCGTAGTTTCCGTGTGACATAACCACCAGTTGCACATCTACCCCTTGTTGAGGTAGCAAAGCCGCGTTGAAAGGAGAGGCCGTACGACAGGTCTTGGCGTAATCGTTCAGACGACGCTTAAGGTAAGCTTTCAGATTTTGAGGATAATGGGTATCCGTAACGTCCTGATAATTATCCGTATCGAACTCCAAAAAGACCGGGTCTTTGAAAGCACAGTTCACAGTGCAACGCCGAAAAAGCACACCGACCAAATCTTTCCCACTTTTGCGTTTGTTCCAGAGGGTGAGCGTCACTTTGGTTAGATCCTTGACTTCCGCATCCCGGTAATTGATTTGCATAAAACCATTGGGGATATCTAAAGTGTCTACCCGAATGGTATCTCCCTGGGCTACCTTGAAATAATTTTGAGCTTTGAGTTGTTGGAAATAGTTTTCAATCGTTTTGGGTTGGGCATTTGGGATGGTATCAGTGGTGGTGGTGTCGGCTTGATTTTGGGTAGTTTGATCCGGTTTATTTTGTTGACGGCAAGCCACCCAAAATGTCATGGTAAATATCAGAACAAAGTAGAGTAAGCATTTTTTTTTCATAGGTGTGATGGGCTTGGTCTCAAAGTTACTTTTGAGCTCGACGTAAATAATTGCTAAAATCACTGATGGTTTCGATTCCTAATTGTTGGGCTTGTTGTTTTCGCATAATCACGGCATACGTATTGTAAAACCCAAGTGGCTGAAGCCATTGCAAATCAAAACGCTGTCGCATCTGGGTTTTTACGTAATCGTATACCTTCTTTCGATCATTCTCGAGCAATTTTACTTGATTTGGGGTAGTTTTTAGTTGTACCAACAATGCGGTACCCGTATATTCTGGATACAAGTCTATTTCTCCCGTTTTGAGCGCTTCAAAGGCAATTTGAGTACCACCCAAACCTGTTTTGAGCTCCACAGTCAAGCTACTTTGGTTTTCTATCAATACTTTAAACAGTTCGGCCAAAATAAAGTGCTCAGTAAATTTTTTGCCCCCAATTTTGATATCGGCGCCATTGCCAGTGTGATAATACCCCACTTTGAATCCTTTTTTGCGTAAAAAATCTTCCACCACTTTTCGGGGCTTCATTTTTTTGCCATCTACTAAATAATTCATTTGAGTCATTTCTTCTTCTGAGATTTTTCCGGCAATTTGCTCGAAGATTGAAATGAGTTGGGGAAACTTTTGAATGGTAGCTCGACGTACCATAGGAGCTACATAGTAAGGGGGGAAGTACTTTTTGTCATCCTTGAGTACCTTTAGGTTGTTAGAAGCAATTCGTCCATCGGTAGAATACCCAATGATGGCATCTAACTTTTTTTCGGCCAAAGACTGATACATCAGCCCGGCCTCCATATCTACGGTTTTGAGGTTAGAAAACCGATAAAGTTTTTGTAGACCTTGGTAACCATCCGCCCGTACAATAAATTCTGGGTTAGAACCCAATAACTTTTTAGAGGAAGTACTTGACACGACCCCGTAGCCAATGGTAAACAATACCAAAATACCTGCGGCCCAACCCAGGTATTTCCTCGCTTGGTGCATTGTTTTTTGTAAAAGTCCTAGTACAAAGTCAAACAACAGGGCCAACAAAGCGGCTGGGATGGCACCACCCAACATCATCACTGAGTCGTTGAGCGCAATCCCCCGGAATATAAACTCTCCCAAACCTCCTGCCGCAATCAGGGCACATAGGGTGGCCACCCCTACATTGATGACTACTGCGGTACGAATGCCCGCAAAAATTACGGGAACCGAAAGCGGAAGCTCTACTTTAAATAAGATTTGCCACGGATTCATGCCCATTCCTCGGGCGGCTTCAATGATGCTGTCTTCTACTTCTACAATACCCGTGTAAGTATTGCGCACGATGGGCAAGAGGGCGTACAAAAACAAGGCAACAATGGCAGGCAGGGCTCCAATGCCCAGCAACGGGATGAGCAAACCTAATAGCGCCAGACTAGGAATGGTTTGAATTACCCCTAAAATGCCCAATATTGTTCTTGATGCACTTCGTTTGCGACTGAGGTAAACTCCTAACAATAGCCCCAAGACGATTGCGATAGCAAGGGATGCCAAGGTAAGGTAAACATGGGTGAGGGTTTGACTTAGTATTTCTGTATAGTTAGATGTTACAAAGTCAAGAAAACGAGTCATTGAGGGTAGCGTTTTAGCGTTTGATTAAATAGTCATATTCTTGTGTGCATCTTTATCCACATTTTCATCATCGTCGTCTACACTCTCATTTTTGAAAAAGTTTTTCATCAAATCCAACAAACGACGAGCGACCGTGTCTTTCTCCTTTTCGTCTTGTTCTTTGGCGTATGCTTGCGACTTGCGTAGGTTTTGAATCTCCCTTTCGGCCAATTTGCGGCTTAAGTCCTGCAATATTTCCTGACGATTTTCCAGGAGAGGTTTGATGATGTGCTTGGAAACTTCGCACAGTAACACATCCGTCAAGGCCCTGACAGTTGCTTTTCTTTCCTCTCCAGTAAGTAGTGCCCTTTCGCCAAAGAAAGAGCCTTTGCCCATTTCGGCTACTTTTAAATTTTTACCATCTTTTTGTCTTACCAATACCTCAATCCGCCCCTCGGCCACCAAATACAGCGCGTTGTCTTTTTCACCTTCAATTACGATGCGTTCAGGAGGCCCAAAACGCAACCATTTGGCTTTTTGGGCAATGATTTGATCTTCTTCAGGAGTAAAGGGTTCTAAAACGGCCACACTATTCATCAATTGAATGGCTTTTTCGACTGGATTTTTGATGATGTCTTCGGTAGGCATGGGGTACATGCCCTTACGGCGCAACATATGCCAAATCGAAGAAAGTACTTGGCTTTTGACCTGGGCCACAATGTCCTGATCAGTAGACACCTCAATGTTGTATCGAGCACTTCGAGGAGAGAAATTCACCAAGTTTACCAAAGGCTCAGGTGTTCGCAATACCAAATCAGAGTCTAACGCGGAGCGAATGAGTAGTTTTTCTACCTCATAAGGTGAAAAGTTTCCATTGATGCGAATGTTCATACTCACCGTTTTGAGCTTGGTAGGGCGGGAATAATTGATGACATTGGCTTCAGTAAGTGTCGTATTAGGGATGGTCAGTTGGTTTTCGTCGATGGTAAGCAAACGGATTGACTTCCAACCAATTTCCTGGATGGTACCCGCACAATCCTCTAACTCAATGAAATCTCCCTTACGAATCTGACGGTTCAGGTTGAGCGACAAGGCGGTAAAAGCTTTGTTGATGGGTACTTTGCCCAGGTAAACCCCCGCTCCACCCGCAAAACCTGAGGAGGACAAAATAATGGTAATGTTGACTTCAAAAACGGTGAGGGCAATGATAAAACCAGCCAGGAAAAATAGCAGGGCAGTCACGATGTTTCTCAATAAGGCAGGCACCAATGGTTCGCCTTCTTCATTGACCAAGGCCCCCCGCCACAAGAAATAGTTCAACAAACTATTGATGAGGTAAGCACCCGTGAGCCATGGAAACATCCCAAAACTGTTGTTGATGATATCGGCCGCATGGCGCTGGAAAATGCCCATGCCTCTGAACAGACTAAACCACATATCCCGAAAATGCGATACAATGATTAGCCCAACCAATATCAAGGCCACATAAACAATCCTCCTACTTCTTTCGTGAAGGTTCAATTTATGGGTGAGTAGCCACATAATGTACAATACGACCACTAATATAGCATAAAAGCCACTGACCATTAAAAAAGTGTACAGTCCGCTTAGTTCCATTGGCGTTGTTTTCAGGAAAGTATTGGTAAAAGCTTTATCTTCAAAAAGGTAAGTTTAATAAATTCTCTGAAAATGCCCTAATTTACTGCTTGTTTTTGTACATATCTCTCTGATTATGAAGTTTTTTGAGGGAAACAATAAGGTAATGGCTGCATGAGGCTGTCTCATAATATACTTTAAGTAAACTCTTGAAAACTTGGTAAAACTTTAAAAATGTTATTTTTGTATTTTTTATTTTCT
>CALDJV010001081.1 GCA_937899305.1 uncultured Cytophagaceae bacterium | reverse complement strand
CACAAATTACATCAAATTAACTCACAATAAACTTAGTCCCCAGTGTACTAGTTGAATGAAAAATGAAAAGAGATCCTTCCTTCGTCAGGACAAGAATGAAAAATAATACGTCGCTTTGCGCAACCATTTAGCAATGAAACAATAAGCCGTAGGCGGAACAATAGCAAAAAATCATCGCTTTGCGCAACCATTTAACAATGCAACAATGAGCCGAAGGCGGAACCATATAACAATAGAACAACGTCAATCATTTTGAATGGTCAGACGGGTACTCCAAGTGTTGTCTCCCCATTTTACCTGTAGCAAATATACCCCGGTAGGTAACTTGGGCAAATCTAGCTTGATAGCCTGTTGACTACGGGGCAGGGTTGCCTTTTCAAACACAATTTGGCCTTGCAAATTGGTAAGCTGAAGTCGAGCCGGAGCAGGCAAAGTAGGCAATTGTAATTGAAACTGTTGCTTTCCTGGATTGGGATATACACTGATTTGTTGTTTCAATTCTTCATTGACTCCTACCACAAAACTATTAATCACAGTCAAAGTTCTCTGGACAGTAATGCTACATCCTTGGCTATTTTTGGTAGTCAAAGTAATGGTAAAAGTACCCGTTTCGTTGAATAACTGCAGTGGATTGGCCAAAGTAGAGGTATTGCCATTGCCAAAATCCCATTGGTAACTGACGGCATCGGTGGCAGTATTGCTAAAGCGAAGCGTCTTGGTTGTGCCAATGTCCAGCGTTTCGGTATCCATCACGATGGCGTCGGTCCAGGTACTACAATCTATCACATCAATGGTTTGTATCAAGGAGTCGACACAGCCTCCTGACGAAGTTACTTTGAGTTTGACCGGATAACTAGCGGGACTGGTATAAGTCTGAGCGGGAGGAGTTTGTCCGGTAAAAGTCTGGCCGTTGCCAAAGTCCCATTCCCATTGGATAGCTCCTGTACTTTGGTCGGTAAAGGTAATGGCGGCATTGGTCATAGGTACTGCCTGATCGTTGGTAAATTGAGCCCGAGGGTCGTTGTTTACCGTTACAATGACCTCTTTGGCAGCACTTGCCCATAACGAGTCTTTGTTGATCACATAAAAAGTATCATTGACTGTAATGTTGTTGAGAGCCAGTGAACGGCCACTAGAGAGTAAAATGGATTGAGATTTGTCGGCAAAAAAATCGAAATTACTGCCATTGGTTGGAGAGAGACTAATCGCACTACCCCTGCATACTGTAGGATTACTGATGTCGGGGACAGGACTTGTTTTTATTGATTGAAACTGAGCAACCGCATTGGTAGCTACTTGCCTTAAATTTGTAAGATTATCGGCTACCATCACTGCAAAAGCAACCTCTTGTGTTTCATTATTGCCCAAATTTGTAAGATGGGCCCCCACTACATGGGCTGCATCTACATTCGTATGACTGCTATTGGTGGACAAATCGGTATTAGAAAGGGTGGTAAACTTTTCGTCTGTTGAGTAACCTCCCAGAATACTGACACTACCACCTCCACCATTTACATCAATTGCATAATGCGTATTGGTTTGAGCAGTAAGTAGTTTGATTCCTGCATAGGTATTCCCTTTGGATGCATAACCGAACCTATTGGTGGCATCCCAGCTTACGTTGTCTCGATTGATACCATCTATATTCCAGTCGGCAAAAATACCTGCATACAAATCACTGATCGTGGCTCCACTTATGTTCCGTATTTTGTACTCTATGATCACAAAATTATTTTGTTCACTTCCTCGCCAAGCTCGAGTACGTTGCGTGACTTCTACTTGTATACGTTCGGCATTATCGGTGATGTCTTCATAAGAAAAAGTAATATCCTGAGAGGTATCGTCATTTGTGGTAAACTGTACTGATGATTGTTTGGCGGTAAACTTTTTGTCCCGGGTAATGGAACTAAAAAACTCGTCCCGCTTGACGGTATTAGATACTTGAGTGTTATTGATACCTACCAACAAACCACTTTCCGATAAAATTTGCTTTCCGTTGTACACCAAGCCGATTTGATTGGTAGAAGAAATGTCATCTCTTACTCCCAGGCGACCTACATCATTCATCGTCATACTGATGTTGTTGACCCCAAAATTGATGAGATTACCCGCAGAAAATGTAGGGTTGAGGGTTTCGTAAAAGTAAATCGTATGTATGGTAGTGCCATTGTCTTTGACAGTAAGCGTAAAAAAAGCGCGTTCATCTGATGGAGTGCCAGCTGCAATCGTAATCCTAAACGGGGTGGTCTGATTGCTGGTGACCTCCGAAGTAGCAACTGCTCCAATGTTAGCGGTATTTTGATCAATGGTTACAAAAGCTGAAGAAGTGCTCAACTCTAATTGTAAGTTGGTGAAGGGAGCCAATTGATTGGTTAGATTCAGTCGTAGTTGGGTGCTACTGCCAGGCCGTGTACTTGGAATGTCTAGTTGATGACTCTCTAAAGAAATAAACTGTGGGTCTACTGCAACCAATGCCTGGTGCATATCCAATAGTCCAGTTCCTAGCTTACCAATGTAAGCACTATTGGCAGCCAAACCATAGATTGCATTCGCGTTTGCCGTTGCTTTGAGCCGAGCAATCACCTGCGAAGCGTTCAACGAAGGGAACTGTACTCTTACCAAAGCCGCAGCCCCAGCCACCATAGGAGCCGAGAAAGAAGTACCTGAGGCATTGCCACTTCCATTGCTGTTTTTTAAGGTACTGATATCTTTACCGGGTGCAATTAAATCCACTCGTTCGTTGAAGTCCACCAAGTTAAATTTTTCATCATTTTCATCCGATCCAGTTACACTAAGTACAATTTCGGAATAAGAAGCAGGGTACCAATATTGTTCAATGCCACCCGTTCCAGTCTGACCAGCTGCAGCTACGAGTACTACATCATATCGGTCTACCACATCTTTGAGCAGGTCCAACTCATAACGACTGGGGTTTCCGGGTCTCCCCCAAGATAAGTTGATTACTTTGGCACCGTTTTGAGCCGCGTACACGATGGCATCATAACCCGCTGGAAAACCAAGCACACCATCATTATTGGCGGCTTTTACGGCTAAAAACTGACAGTTATACCCCGTACCTGCAATGTTGGTACTGTTGTTTGGAACTGCTGAACAAACTCCAACTACTTCGGTCCCGTGTTGATAATCGTTGTCATTGTCAGGAGGGTTGGCCGGGTAGGAGAGGTCTTGATCAAACGAAACAATGTCATAATAGTTTGGATTACGATTGGCTAACAAATCATTATGATTGGCAGTAGCATCGAAGCCAAAGTCTACGACTCCAATAATCATAGAGGCACTGCCAGTTTGTACATCCCAAGCTTCCTTGGCTTTTATTTTATCTAAATAATATTGGGTAGCCAAATCGGGGTCATTGGGAGTTAAAAATGGCTTCTTATTTTTTTTCTTCACCTTCAGTGATTGAAAAGTGTAAGAGGGTTCAGCATACATCACATTGGGTTGTTGCCTCAATTCAGTAATGGCTTGGGCCAGGTTCATCACCAAGGGTATTTTGATTGTGTAAATGCCCGAGAGTGTGGTAGAGCCATTGTTGGCCAGTTCACCCTTTACCAAGGCTTGATTCTTGACGGCAGCGTTTTTGACCAATCCATGGGGATACATCTCAGTGGGCGTATTTGCCTTTAAATCCTCCAGTATTTTAGGCTGATGATAGTTCAGAGTAGTGTTACGACCATAGGTAGGGGCCTGAGTAGCATCAGGCTTAAGTTTATAAACAATGACTCCTGGTACATAATCTTTAGAGGAGATGTCTTTTGAAAAATGAAAAGGGCCTTGTTGGGCCTGGGCAAATCCCAAAGTAGCCAGGCATAACAATAAGCAAATGAATATTCTGCTCATAGAGAAATAAACTAAATCTATTATTTATACTTTA
>CALDJV010001080.1 GCA_937899305.1 uncultured Cytophagaceae bacterium | reverse complement strand
TAGCTTGGGGGTATTATGAAGGTACCAACGATCCTCAAAAACTAAAAAAGGCCTTGGCTTGGGCTGAAAAATCAGTAGAATTATCAAAAAACTTTTTCAACACCGACACTCAAGCGCATTTATTGTTTAAACTAAAACGTTACAAAGAAGCCAAAAAAGTAGCTGAAGAGTCTATTGAGTTGGCCAAAAAGACCAAACAAAATGCCAAGGAAACCAAAGCATTGTTGGAAAAAATTAACGCAAAATTATAGCGTCACCTTTAGCTAAATTTATTGGCCCATCTCTGATTAGTGATGGGCTTTTTTGATAAATAAGTGTTGGTTCATACTGCCAGACATTTTGGACAAAGTTGACCGAAAATATTGATAGTATAGTACCGATTATAGAACTTTTAGAAATACCATGAAAATCATCTTCTGTACCCTATCATTATTATTAGGGGTGACCAATACCACAATTGCCCAGGGAATTCAATTTGAACAAGGTACTTGGACCGAAGTATTGGCCAAAGCCAAAAAAGAAAATAAATTGATATTTGTAGATGCTTATACGACTTGGTGTGGTCCCTGTAAATACTTGAAAAAGAAGGTTTTTCCTCTAAAGGAGGTAGGAAAAGTGTATAACAAATACCTGATTAACTATGCCCTGGATACTGAAAAAGGAGAAGGAATAGCCTTTGCTAAAAAATATAAAATAACGTCATATCCAACCTTGTTGTACCTTGACTGGCAAGGAAACTTGGTTCACTGGGCAAAAGGAGCAGGCGATGCGGCCAAAATAATTGAGGTAGCCCACCAGGCATTGAACCCTGAAACCCAATTGAGGACGCAACAAAAGCAATATGAGGCGGGCAACCGAGACAACAATTTTCTGTTAGGATATATCAACGCGCTATACCGGGCCCAATCTCCTTATCATGAGGTTTTGAGTGCGTACCTTGCTCAACAAGGGGTAGCAAACTGGACCAACGCCTCGGTTTGGAAGACCATTGAAAATTACCTGCAAACGTCTATTTCCAAAGAGTTTGATTTGATTCTCAAAAAACGGAATAGTTTTGCCAATGCGTTGGGGCAAGAGAGGGTCACTCAGTTTTTAACCCAGGTCTTATCGCGAGATTTGCTGAATGTGGCAGGAGCACAACAAGAAAAAATACTGAATAACTATCAGCAAAAAATCAGGCTGGTTTTCCCTCCCAAAGAAGCCAAAAAGATGATCGCTCAAGTAGAATATATATACTATATAAACGACAAAGAAAAGGCCCTGGAGTATGCTCGTAAGTTTTTAGACCATACCAATGACGAAATTGCTTTGCTGTATGCTGCCTTGCGATACAGTGATAAATACAATGATGAAAAACATCTGAATAGTGCCCTCTATTGGATCAATAGAGCCATCAAGCTAAAGCCCAACAATGTAGATAACCTCAACGCAAAAGTCAGATTATTGGTAAAAATGAAACGTTATAAAGAAGCTTATCCGGTGGCCCAAGAGGTGGTAAAGGTAGCCCAAAAACACGCGAAGGGGTTTGTACCAAATGCCCAAAGACAACTAGAGGAGATCAAAGCCAAATTATAAAAGGGAACAACTGAATCTGGTAAAACAAGAGGTTTTATCAGATTCATAACATCATTTCATTTTACACCATAAAAACTTGCGATCATATACCCCACCAATCAGTAAATTGTTTTTGTATACTGCGGCAACGCTGGAACCTGAAAGCGAAGTGCCATCATTCAAGTAAACCTCTTTTACTTCGTATTGGTCATTGTCTCTCACCACAATTTGAATGGCTTGTGAGGGTGATTTCTTCTTCGAATCTTTGGCGTGGGCCGCGTATTTCAGTATTTGAGGGTGGCATCCTAGCCAAAGGTTTCCGGCTGCATCCAATTCGATGTTGTCTCCCCCAGTACCAATAAATATCGAGGTATTTTTTGTCAAACTATTGTCTGTGTTACGGTCAAACACCAATACCCGGCGCGTAGTAGGAGAGACCACGTATAGTTTTTTGCCATCAGGACTTACATTGATGCCGTTGGCATAAGTAATTCGAGAAGAAACCGTTTTCATGGTTTTGCCATCGTAATAATTGACATAACCCAGTGGAAGTCGCAAGTATTCTTCCAGAGTGCGTCCAAAACCTTGAGCATAACCGTGATCATTGGTGACATAAAACTCATTTTCGCCGACTGCTACCACATCGTTGGGCGAGGTCATCAACTCATGTTGAATGGTATTGAGATATACCAGTTGCTGGCCCTTTACCTCAAACCGTTCGATACTTTGAATGGTATTTTTTTTGGAGTGGTTTACGGCAAAGAGTATTTGTTTACCCGATTTGGCTCGATAAAAATAGATGCCATGGGGGTGAAAATCTTTTTTAAAATTAGGCAACATATTTACTGGCGCTTGGTCTGGTTTGTTGAGGTCTACCCAATAGATCGTTCCTTGTACTGGATTTTGCTTGTCTTGGAAAGTAGCCCGACGCTGGTCTGCCGATACATATGCAATGCCTGTGGTTTGGTCTATGGTAATGTCTTCTGCTCCTCCCAAAATAGCCACCGACTTTTCGGTACCCGCAAAATGGGGGCGAATGGTTTTGAACACTCCGGCAACATACAAGGTATTGGTTACCATAGCCAGTAATACGATTATCAAGCCTAATAATATTCGTAGGATAATCTTTCTTCTACTTCGTTTTTTAGTCATTATTTCTCGTTTTTTTTTAGTTGGTAGTTTTGTTCAGACGATAGTCAATGGTCCATAGTTTTCTTCAGTCCACAGTCGACGGTCCATAGTCCATAGTATCGCAAAGCGGTACAATTAGTTTTTAGTCCATAGTTTTACGTCGCTTGGCGCAACAATAGAACAATGTAACAATGAGCGAAGCAGAGCAATATCAAAAAATCATCGCTTCACGCAACCATTTAGCCATTTAACAATAAGCGCAGCGGAACCATTTAAACAATTGAACTACTTACTATTCAACAAATAACAAAAGTCTCGTTCGTGAGCGACAATTCCCGCTTGGGTACTTGCCAAATTACTTTCAGTCGTAAGCACACTGCAATCAAACTCTTGTAATACCTTAAAGTCGGCACTACGACGTACCTGCATTTTGTCATCTTCGGGCTCGAATACAAGCCCGTCAGTAGCAGAAGTCGCTCTGTAAGCAAATTGACGCTGACCAAATACGGGCTCTCCACTGAGCTTCATTTGTAGTCCATCGATGCTAAAATACTCATATTTGCGGGTAACCTCGCCATTCTGTTTTTCATCATAGCTCACCCAGCCCACATTCCCACGAATATACACCGACTCCATCAGCGGTAGGGGCGATTTTACTGTAGAAATATGCTTCCCAGAGCAATAAAAAATGTACTGCACCCCACCAGTATGTTGAATCAAACCATTGAACACATCGAAACCTGGCACAAATACTGGAGTTTGCTCGATGCGGATAAAATCCTGGTTGATGTCGTCCAAAAATACCCAACGCATATATTCTCCATCGAGTACTACCAAAATATGGTCTACCAAGTGATAACGCCCGGTATTTGACAATTGAAAATTATTGATTTGCTGAAAACGACCATTCCCCAAAAAATGGTACAATCTGCCTTGGTGTAAAGCCAATGCATTCTTTTCTCCAGTAAACCAACGAAGCTCCCCACGTTGTGAACTGGCTTGTAAATCGGGAGGTAGTTGAGCCGGAGTAATCGTATGCTTGAGCATTACATAACCTTGGTTGCTGGTGTCATATACCAACACCTGGTGATTGGTCTCAATCAAGCCCTGGTTTTGGTGAAATACAGCCCGTATAATATACTCTCCGGAGATTGGTTGATAAATTTCTTTGATAGACAATTGGCCGGTACCCAGGGTAGAAGGAGCAACAGGTAGAGTGGGCGAAGGACTGGCTACGGTGGGTTGACCTACCAAAATCAAGAAACGTTTTCCTTCGGCAAATAATAACTCAAATTGTTGCTGCAAAGCCGCATCGGTCAGAGGCGTGTAACATTTGGGAATGATGAGGTCAGGATCGTTGATAAAAACTGGAAGTTTTCGCACCATTCGTTCTGCTATGGCTCTATAAAGCTTATGGATGCCCTTGAAAGGGTGCAAATGAGTAAGCAAATTGAAAATAACCACGGCCAGGGCAAAATAGTCACTTTCCTGACAAACGGTTCCCTTGTATAAATAATCCCTGATTTCATCGAGTAATACCCCGGTATGGGTATGAATGGGGGTTTCGTAGGCATCTACGTCGATAAACTTCAAGTCACCTTGCGGGTTGACCATAATATTGTATCCACTCAAGTCGCCAATGACAATGTCTTGCGCGTGAGCGTGAGCTACAATTGAGGGAAGTTGTTGTACCAGTTCGTTTTTAAAGGCAGCGTCGATCTGATTGGCCGCACAATAGTTTTTCTTGAACAAAGCAGCCAAAGGCACAAAATCAGGGGGCAAATACTCCATTGTAAAACCCAAAAGCCCCTTTTTTTTATTGATCTTTCTGCCTTTTAAAGGATAAATCAGTTCTAAAGGCTTTACAAAATGAGCACTATCCAAGGCATTTAGCGCATCTTTTTGAGCCTGACCCAAATGGGTTAGATTTGGGTCCAGGTAAATTTTGGCTACTTGGTGAGGGCGTTCCGGAATCGTCAGTATCTTGCCCTCACCCCCCCGTTTAATTTCATACTTATCGTCAATCGTGATGGTGTCACCGTTTTCAGTAATTGCTTTCATGTCACAAAGAGAGATCGTTGTAAAAGGTGGAACAATGAAGCCAAGCTTCCCTTTGGGTGAGGAGTTTTAAAACTTCACCCGAATAATACTTACATCATCAGCCGGCAAATAGCCATATTTTTTATGCAAAATATTGGCTTTGCGAGTAAGCATGTTTTGCGTATTTTCCAAAGAATTGTCTAGCAATAAAAAATCTACCGGACTAAAGTCTACTGGATGATCGTTTTTATTGGTACGAAACGTATCTACCCCATCGGTGGCAATGCTGATTTCTTTGGGCTGATCGACTCGATAAATATGTTCTTGATTTTGAAACCACTGATCGAAACTATGGTTGAGGTGATAAGCCATATAATCGGGCATATTATCCTGATCTATCTCGGTCACGTTCCCATCGATGGCCACCATCCCATCTCCAATGGCAATGACAAATGCCTGTCGTTGGTTATCATCGTAGACCATCAAGATCAGCGTAGAGAGGATCTCTACATTGGTGAGTCCCAGGTGCTTACGTGCGTCTCGTAGTTCCCAAAACATTTTTTTGAGTATTTTGATCGCAATATCTTCCGCACTCAAGGGAGGACTTTCAAATAGCAGCCGCTCTTGCTGAAAAATATCTTTGCTGATTTTTTTGAGTAATTTCCCCATCAAGGCCGAAGCAAAATGGGAATCTTCTCCTGACGAACAACCATCCAGAACTGCGCCTAGATAATAACTTTCGCCTACATAGGTACTGATCAAAAAATCTTCACAATATACCGGGTGCAATTCCCCTTTTTTAACTACTGAGTATATTTTCATCGCTTCGCTTTTAGTAGTTGGTACATCTTTTAAAACCAACCAAGATTTATTTCGTTTTCTGAAGAATAATTAGAAAACAGGTGTAACCCAAATTAGCAAAAGCATGCACAAGAACCAAATAGTAAAAATAAGTAAAAGACTAAG
>CALDJV010001079.1 GCA_937899305.1 uncultured Cytophagaceae bacterium | reverse complement strand
TTCGGCTTCGCTCAGGACTTCGGGTTGCGCAAAGCGACGTAAAACTATGGACCATTGACCGTGGACTATGGACTAAAGAAAAACTACCAACTAAAGACGCTAAACTGTCAGGTGCAACGAAGGACTATTGAACCCACCTAAATTGTTTTCATCCAGCGGGTTATCCTGAATATCCAGCTCCTGGAGATTCGTCAACTCAGCCAATACACTAATGTCTTTGACCTGATTAGAATTCAGGTTTAGTTTGCGCAAACGCTTGAGGTTTTTGAGAGGGACAAGGTTTGTGATCTTATTATTGCTCAAATCCAGGTTCTCCAGATTGGTCAAAAACTGTAAGTCGCCAATGTTCACCAATCCCTTGTTGCTCAAATCCAGGCGATTTTGGTATAAGAATGCATCCAAATGTTCGATGCCAATCCGAATATCATTGATTTGTAAGAGCCCCAAACTTTTGAAAGTACGCAAAACCTGTACATCGTGAGGGTCAATTTTGATCAAAGCAGCATGCTGTACTTTTTCTAAGTCGCTGGCCTTGATGTAAGCAAAGTCTTTGCTCTTATTAGAATCATAAGTCTTGTAGCGGCCAAAAAGTGATTTTGCTTTTTCAAAAAACATTTCGTTACGCAATTGCTCTCCCTGCTCTAGGTCGGTCAAATCTAACTGCTGGGCAAAATCCAGGTTGTAAAATGTCTCGGTCACCAAAAAATACTCAAGAATCGACTTGTGGGCAAAAGTACATTGATGCAAGCTGTTCATATGCAGCAAAGCCCTTGTTTTCAACTCCAGGGTGCCCAAATCTACCCCGTTTTTTTCGGCCAACACCTTCAACTCGTCATCCGAGATCACAAACCCTCCACGACGCTTGCGGTGCATGTACATATCTATGGCCACCTCTCGGGAAAAACGGTACAAATCTCGACGGTATTTTTCTTTCTCGGTTGGGCGGCGTTGTACCTCACGTTCAATCCACTTGGCAATGAGTTCGGTATAAATTTGATAAGTAGAACTGTAATTGTCCCGGCTTTTGATAAGGTCATCAATATAGCGGAGTAGCATCGGGCGAATCATCAAGTTGGGGGAATGCAAGGCAATTTTTTCGGCCTTTTTTCGCTTGATGATGTTCAGGAAATTATAATTTTTTTTCAAGTAAGTTTTAATGTCTGCCTCGTTGAACGGGGACAGGTACAACTTACGAAATGCATACGAATGGTCTTTATATTTGAACTTGAGCATGCCTGTTTCTCCCGAATCTTCTTCTTCTCGAGGGAAAAACTGAGTACGACAAGTAAAAACGACTTCTTTGAAATCGGCTACTTTTTGTAAAATATGATGCAATCTTTTTTGATGAGCTTTGATGGCTTCATTGTCCTCATCGAACGCATCCAACAGCAAAATAGTATAGGGGCGTTGTTCCATTGGAACCTGTTCTACTTGTTCCATGGCATTAGGAAAACTCAACGGGAAAATTTTAATCTGATAGGCAGTACCCGCTAGTTTCTCGGCGTATTTGGTGTACAGGTTGAGCATAAAAGTTGTTTTACCCATACCGGCTTCCGCCAGAATGATGTAAAACTTGTCTCTATACATCGAGTCTTCAATATTTCTATTGATGAAAAAAGGAATCAGTGGCTGGCGGGTTACAAAAGCAAAATTGTTATCAGCATTGTTCTCAAGGGTAGGAGCTACATTCTGGCAGTTAGTAGGAACGTAATATTTGAGAGCACGTTTTACTTCATATTTGGTATAGTAATTCAATAACCCATCTTTTTTTTCTTGTAAGCTCATCGTTATCTAAATCTAGGGTGAGGCAAACTACCACCAAGGTTGAGTAGATGGTGATGACATTCATCAAAGCAATCGT
>CALDJV010001078.1 GCA_937899305.1 uncultured Cytophagaceae bacterium | reverse complement strand
TTCAAACGATAATACAAGTCAGATCGAAACGTCCCCTTTTCAACTTCTTTTTCCAGGTCACGGTTGGTAGCTGCTATGATGCGTACATCTACTCGAGTAGTACGTGGATTGCCCAACCGCTCAAACTCTCCTTCTTGCAAAACCCGCAATAGCTTAGACTGCAGCTCGAGAGGCAACTCGCCAATTTCATCCAAAAAAATACTGCCTTTATCAGCGAGTTCAAAACGACCAATTTTTTTGGCGATGGCTCCCGTAAAGGCACCTTTTTCGTGGCCAAAGAGCTCACTCTCAATCAAGTTGGCTGGCAAAGAGGCACAATTTACCTTCACCAGGGTTTTTTCGCGACGTTGGCTGTTATTATGCACCGCACGGGCCAGTAATTCCTTTCCAGTTCCGGTTTCACCCAAAATAAGCACGGTAGCATCAGAGGGTGCTACTTGCTCTATTTGTTGCAATACCAAACGAAACTCATCGCTTTGGGTCACAATTTCTTCAAAATTATTATTGACCCTGATTTCTTGTCGAAGGTATTGGTTTTCTTCTTGAAGCTGATTTTTGAGTTCCTGGAGTTCGCCCATGGCTTCTTTTAATTCCACCGTACGCTCATTTACTTTGTGCTCCAGGTTTGTGTTGGCGTCTTCCAACGATTTTTGCAGGTTTCGAATCGTTAAATGAGTAGATACCCGAGATAGCACTTCTTTGTGCTGGATGGGCTTGGTGACATAATCTACCGCCCCCATACTAAATGCCTTGACTTTATTTTCGGTATCCGAGAGTGCAGTCATAAAAATCACTGGAATATCACGAGTAGTATTATCTTCTTTTAAACGACGACAAGTCTCGAAGCCATCAATGCCCGGCATCATGACATCCAATAGAATCAGATCTGGTTTTACAAATGCCACTTGTTCAATCGCACTTTCACCATCTTCGGCTACCAGGGTTTTGTATCCTTCCTGACTTAGATGATCCACCATCAGTTTGATATTCGCGGGAGTATCATCCACAATCAATATTTTTCCTTGCTTTGTAGTTTTATCCTCTTGCATGTTAATTAGTTCTACTCATTTTAGGGAGTAAATATTTCACCTCAAAACCGGGTGTTTTTAATTATACTCCGTACGTGGTTTAGGTGTTTTTTATTCCTCAATTTTTCTTTTACACACCTTTGTTGGGTTGCTTAATTGCCAAAATTAAATAATAATATCAATCTATTTTTTTATCACGGTTGTAAGGTAGCATAATGGTTACCTCGGTAAACTCATCTACCTCACTATCAATGTATATTTTGCCTCTCAGTTTATCTACTGCTTTTTTGGTTACATATAACCCCAAACCATCCCCTCGGGCATTTTCGTGTGCTCTAAAGTACATATTTAGTATATCAGCCAGGTATTGAGGTTCAATGCCTACTCCATTATCTTTTACAACAATTTTTAAGCTAGTTTTTGTCAAGCTCACATCAACATCGATATATGGGGTCAAGTCTTTGGAAAATACGATGGCATTCTCAATAATGTTGTACAAAACTACCTTTACAAAAAATGGATGGTGGTCTATTACTTCAGGTATTGTATGCGAGAATTTAAAGTCAATGGATTTTTGTTGTAATAGCCCACTCAAATCTTGCATCACCTCCTCTACCAGAATGCTAATATTCATTGGTTTGGTAATCTCTGCCGATGACTGATAGATTTCACTCACCATTTGAAATTTCTTCAACATTCGGTCCATCTGCAATGCAGTATGCTGCACTTGCTGAAAAATATCTTGGGCCGACTGGTCTTCAATGGTAATGTTGGCCAGCTCTACCAAGCCCAGCAAGCTAGTCAACGGGCGACGCAGGTCATGAGATGAGCGATACAAAAAACGATCTAACTCTTCGTTGGCTTCCTGTAAAAGTACCGTTCTGTCAATGACTCGACGCTCGAGATTTGCATTGGCCGTTCTGAGTTCCTTTTGTAGGCCCTCCAACCTCAAATGAGTTTTGATCCGGGCCAGTACTTCTTCCTGTTGAAAAGGTTTGGTAATAAAATCTACTGCCCCTACCTGAAAACCTTTTACCTTGTCTACGGTTTCGTTGAGTGCTGACATAAAAATCACCGGAATGTCACGGGTTTCTTCATTTTGCTTGAGCAACAAACAAGTCTGAAAACCATCAATGCCTGGCATCATAATATCCAACAATATCAGGTCTGGCTTTATAAACTCCACCTGCTCAATGGCACTTTCTCCATCTTCGGCCACCAACATTTTAAATCCCTGGTCACGCAGATAGCTCAGGATTACCCCAATATTGGCTGGGGTATCATCTACAACTAATATTTTGCCTTTTTTCACGACACGCTTTACCAGGGTCATTTATTAGTTTTTTAAATGCGGTTTAATAAATTGTCTTATTAATTTCATTTTATATTCACGAGCAAAAACACGTATTTTTGCCACAAATGGGGCATACTCTAGCTGCTCCTCCAGGGCCTCTACTCGCTGCATCAACTCCTCTACATCACCAGTCAATGCCAACTCATATATTTTCTTGAGTACGTCTCCATTGGGAAAGATAAGTTCCTGATTTTGAACTTCCAAATTAGAAGGATGCTTGTTGGCAGAAACTGTTTCTAGATTTTGCTCATGTACCCAGTCCATGGCGATGTGTTTTTCAAGTTTCGACAACAATTCAGAGACATTGACTGGCTTGGGTACAAAATCATCACACCCCACCGCCACACTTTGATTACGGTCGTAGTCGTATACACTTGCCGAACAAGCGATGATGGTCAGGGTAGGCAGGATTTTATTCTCTCGAATTAGTCTCACCGCCTCGAAACCATCCATATTGGGCATCACCAAATCCATGATAATGCAATCGGGCAAATGTTTTTCGGTTTGATGGATTGCCTCTAGTCCATCTTTGGCCTCGTATACTTCAAACCCAAGCGGTTTTAACATGTTCACCAATACCATCCGGTTTTCTTCTCGGTCGTCTACCACCAATATTTTACGTTTGTCTCCGTGATAACCAATGATATTTTTTTCTTCTTGTACTTGCTGTAAGGGATGTTCAGCATTGGTGATAGGCAAGGATACAACTACTCGAAATACACTTCCCTTTCCTAACTTACTTTCTACCTCAATACGACCACCCATCAACTTAATCAATCGGTTACAAATGGCCAACCCTAATCCGGTTCCTTCCGATT
This sequence comes from uncultured Cytophagaceae bacterium, assembly GCA_937899305.1. Lineage (GTDB taxonomy): Bacteria > Bacteroidota > Bacteroidia > Cytophagales > Microscillaceae > Microscilla. Next base: position 7,217 of record CALDJV010001078.1, on the reverse strand, counting down.
GGTGACGGTTCCCTTTGACTTGATGAAAAGGTTCAAAAATCTGATCTAGTTTGTCTTTGGGAATCCCAGTACCCGTATCTTCTATCTCAAACACAAATTGACTGTAGGATTCCTTCTCAGGATTGGTTTTATAAGTCACCCGGAAAGTCACTCCCCCTTCATCGGTAAATTTAATGGCATTGCTTAGTAAGTTAAACAAAATTTGGCGTATCCGTTTCTCATCTCCGTGTACTGAATAAGGAATCTGAGAGGGGCTGTCAAAATGATAGCCAATATTTTTATTTTCGGCCCAAACCCTGGTAATACTTACTACATTTTTGATAAACTCACTGAAATTAAAATCATTGTTTTCGAGCTCAAGCTTGCCCGATTCTATCTTAGACAAATGCAAGATATCATTGATCAGCAACAGCAGTTGCTCACCGCTACGCTCAATAATTTGTAAGCCCTCACGCTGTGGAGAGGTAATGTTTTTTTCTTTCTTGAGAATTTGGGCGTATCCCAAAATACCATTGAGTGGGGTACGCAAATCGTGGCTCATACTTGCCAAAAACACACTCTTGGCTTGATTGGCCGATTCAGCGGCCGCCTTGGCATTTTGCAAGTCTTCTTCGTAGCGTTTACGTTCATCAATGTTGGTCATTGTACCAATGGTACGAATGGCATTGCCGCTTTCATCAAACTCCACCGCTTTGCCCCGATCCAAAAACCATTTGTAATCTCCTCCTTTGCATTTGAGACGATATTCAAGGGAATAAAAAGGGAAGTTGTTTGATTTGTATTGTTCAAAAGCCACAATGGTCGCGTCTTTGTCTTCGGGATGCAAGAGTTTACGCCAAAGCCCATCGTTTACACTAAACTCATTGGGCTCGAAGCCCAACATCCGGTAATAGTTGGTACTGGCAAAGGTACGCTCAAGCGGAATGTCTATGTCGTACAAACCATCGCGGGTAGCTTCCAATGCATATTGCAGTCGTGCTTCACTTTCTTTTAGGGCTTCTTCAGCCTGCTTTTTCTCGTGTATATTAATCAGTGATCCGGCTACCTTAGATGGTTTACCTCGTTCGTCACGGGCCACAATGCCACTCTCTCTAAACCAATGATAAGCTCCGTTACTCATCAACATCCGATACTCTACAAAGTAGGGTTGGTTCCAGTCGGGATCTTTGACATAGGTCTCAAAACGCTGTAATACTTCTGCCCGCTCGTCGGGATGTATTTTGCCATGCCACACGTTGAGATTGACGTACTGCTCGCTTGATGAAATATTGAGAATGTTCAACATTTTGGGCGAAAGCCAAGTACTGGCGTTGTCGTCCAGCTTTTTATCTTCTGGTACAAAAATCTCCCATAACCCCTCTCCTATTCCTTGGTGAATGAGCTCAAACCTTTCGTGGGCCTCATTCAATTCTTGTTGCTTTTTCTCAAGGGCCACATTCGTCAAATTGATCTGATCTACTTTTTGCCGCAGTTCTTCTTCTTGTGCCTTGAGCGTTTCTGCGTTTTCTTGAGATTCCTGCAGTAAAAAGCTCAATTGTTCATTGGACTCTCTCAATTCTTGGGTTCGTTGAGTTACCTGACGCTCCAGGTTATTTTTCAACGCAATGAGCTCTTCTTGAGCATTTTTGCGGTCCGTAATATCCGCAATAAAGCCCTCGATCATGGCTTCTTTTTCTTGGCCTTTTCCATTTCCATTTTGGTTGATCAAACGCCCCTTTTCCCAAAGCCATTTGATCTCTCCGGCTACTTCCACTGGATACTCTACCTCAAATGGTCGATTTTCGTTGATTGCCTTTTGAATGTCACTTTGCAATTCTTGCAAATACTCCGGCAAAATAATATCATTCAAGCCTTTTTTGGCCAATATGAATTCGCTAGGGGTAATTCCGGTAAGGGTGGTACTTCCTTCACTCACAAAATCCATAGAACGCTCCACATTGTTTTGAGAGCGGTACACCATTCCAGGTAAGTTAGACATCAAAGTAGATAACCTCCTTTCGCTTTCCCGTAAATCCTGAGTGGCTTGTTTGAGCTCCGAAATATCAGAGATGATACCAATCACCCGCAAAGGATACCCCTTATCGTCACGTTCTACGGTTTTACCCTTGGCAAAAAACCACTTATAGTTTCCTCGTTTGGCGCGCATGCAATACTCCAGACTATAATCAGGTGTTTCGGCACTGAGGTATTTTTGTTGGGCAGTCAGCACATTTTGTACATCATCGGGATGTATCAGCGATACCCAGTTTTCGTGGGTGGCCTCAAATTCGTTGGCCCGATACCCTAACAAATGATAATACTGGAAACTGTGATAATGATTGTTTTTGGTGTCCCAATCCCAAAGTCCTTGCTTGGCCGCATTCATCGCCAGTTTCAAAGTCTCTTCGCTATCGCGCAGTGCATACAACGCCTTGTTGCGATCGGTCACATCTACGCCTACTCCCCAATGGGCCCAGCCTGCAATGGGATAATGCTTTGAGTTTTGGGTCCATGAAATTGTTTTTTCAGAACCATCTCTACAAGTAATGGCTACTTCCCAGTTTTTAAAGTCTCCTCGACGTACTGCCCATTGACGATAGATTTTTTTACGGTACTTTGGGTCAGGAATCAGCATCCGAAATACTTGACGATTGTTGATAATTTCTTTAGAAGAATACCCCGTGATTCGTTCACATTCTGCATTCCACATCACAAAATTCAACTTTTCGTCCATTGCATTGATCATCACCGGAACATTTTGCACCGTCATTTTCATTTGCTCTTCACTACGGCGTAAAAGCTCATCGGTGCGTTTGCGTTCGGTAATGTCATTGATGATCCCTACCATTCGGATGGGAATGCCAAGGCGGTTTTTTTGCACAATCTGTCCCTTAGAAGAAATCCAACGATAACTTCCATCCTTACACCTCACCCGGAGTTCTACCTCGTATTTAGGAATCTCTTCATCCAGATACCTTTGCTGAAATTCGGCCACCCGTTGGCGATCATCAGGATGTACATGCAGCAACCATTGGTCGTAGTCGGGTTTGAAAGGGATGGGAGGTTCTTCGTAATATTGATACCCAAGAATACGGTAAAAATCAGGGCTCAGGTAATTTTCGTTGGCGCGAATGTCCCAATCCCACAAACCTTGATGCGCCGCCTCAATGGCTAATTTTAGTCGGGTTTCGCTTTCTTTGAGGGCCGCTTTGGCTAGCTTGTTCTTGGTAATGTCACGGCTTATGATCAATAGGTGGGTACACTCGCCTTCGTCGCTAATGATGGGGGTAAGTCGGTTTTCCCGAAACATGGTCTTGCCCAATTCTACATTGAGCTTATCCGTAAAAATCACCTCCTGTTGCTTGGTGAGTACCCGTTTTACCCTTTCAATTTCTCGATTGAGCTTATCCGGATTTTCGTAAAAACCTCGCTCCAGATATTCGTCTACTCGTATGCCGATCAAATCATTCGCGGTTACTTTTTCGCCACGAAGTCCAAACATTTCTAGGGCCAAATCATTGGTGGATTCTAACATAGGTAACCCTGCCGGCATGACTTTAAATAAAGACATGATTTCCTGGGTATTGTTGTAAATCAACTTGATTTGAGATTCGTTTTTTTGGGCTTGTTCTTTAGTTTCATGTAGGTTTTGGTAGGCCAGCCGTTTCTCAAAAGCATTGGAAATAATATTGGCAACGGTTTTTACCAATTCAATCTCATTCTCCGACCACTGGCGCTTGATAAAACAATCGTCCAGTCCTATTAACCCAAAGTGTTGGCCCTGCACATAGAGCGGTGCTACCAACAGTGACTTGACTTCCTGTGCCTTGAGGGTTGTTCTTACTAACTCGGTCCCGTCCTTGTCTACATCTGAAATAAGAAACAGGCCCGAGTCGTTGATCATATCTCGATAAGAAGGAACCGAGTCGTACACCAGGGTTCTAAATTTTGTTTCTCGGGGAGCAATGCCCTTTCGGCACCATTCATAGGTATTGTGGCTTGCTTTGCCATTCGTATCATCTTCAAAAACAGATACTCGGGTTACCTTGGTATGACCACCCAACAAATAAAGTGCTTCGTTGATTTGGTCATCAAAATTAGACAATGAATTAAAAATAGATGAAATCTCAGATAAAGTGGTTTGTCTCAGCAGGTTATCTACCAGTTGCTCGTTAGATTGGGTCAGTTCAAGCGTACGCTCACTCACTAGTTCTTTCAACCGATCTCGATGCTGGTTCAATTCGTTGATGGTTGCCATCAGGATCTCTTTCTGAGATTGTAACTTTTCATTTTGTCTCTCAAATACTTCTTGTTTTTGCTTGAGTGTGCCTGCTTGTTTTGATAGCTCATCATTGATTACATTCTTTTGACGAATATTTTTTATCAAGAAAAAGCCCAGCAACACAATGATTACCAAGAAAATAATTCCTCCTATAATCACGACTCGATTCAGTCGTACTTTTTGTCTCAATAAATCATTTTCTCTTTGAATATCATATTCAGACTTAAGACTATTGACTCGCACACTCACATCGGCATCTCTGATTTCTTTCTCGATCGCACGCCCTTTATCTTGATAAAAAAATGCTTTCTTGAAATCAGCACGTACCTTGTACAAAGTGGCCAATTCATTATAACTGGCTAACATTCGCTCTTTGGCTCCTATTTTCTGGCCAAGGGCCAAGGCACTGTTCAAATAGTTTTCGGCTTCGTCAAATTGATTCGCCAAAATCAATACTTGCCCCAAATCGTTTTGCACATCGGCTTCCAGGTCCTGGTTTTTTAACCTAACAACCAGTTTAAGTTCTTCTTCTAACAATTCGCGGGCCTTGTCTAAATCCTTTTGTGCGATGTATACATACGCCAGACGTCCCAAAGTTTGGGCCTTAATCAAGGGTTGGTTGATCTTCTCGGCCAGTTGAATCGCCTCCTTAAAACGTTTTTTGGCTGGTTGGTAAGCCGCTTGATGGAAAAAAATCTGACCTTGATTGCTCAAGGTCTGGGCAATGCCTTCTTGATTGTTGAGCTTTTGAAAGACAACCATTGCCTGAGCAAAATACTTATCCGCAGATTTGTATTTCTTCTGGCGGCGCAGCACGTTGCCCATATTTCGCGACATTTTGGCCTCTAACAACGCATATTGATGCTGAGCAGCTTGTTTGTGGGCTTTCAAATAATATTCATAAGCCTGCTCGTATTCTCCAATGGCAAAAAAGCAATGCCCAAGACTTGCGTAACTATTGGCTACTCCCTGGTGATCTTGTATTTTCTGGGCGATTTCCAGCGCTTTTTGAGCGTATTCTTTGGCAGAAGTAATATAATGGAGCTGTTTTGCCAACTCGTTACGAGTACGTACTTGCTGCACATTGTCATCTTGGGTTAAAGTCTGTCGTAAACTGTCTACCTGTTTGCTTTGGGCCCACGATATGCCCGATAGCCCGATAACAAACAAGAGCGTTAATTTTATCAATTTTTGGAACTCACTCATGAGAAATGCATTTCAGAAACTTAGGTCAGGTACATTCTTGACAAGATACAACAAATATAATAAAAGTTTAACGCATATATATTGCATAAACCTAATCTGCTGTAAATATATCCGCGTTTGTCTCTGAAATATTTGAACAATATCAATGCTTTTGATCACTCCGCCAACTCATTCAAATGCCGAAAGAACTTGTTCATTAGTGGACATTTTTGTAGCATTATCGTACACTCATTATTTATTAACCTTTACCATCTAAAAACATAAATCACTGATAAACAAACACTTAACAAAAACAAAATCTTAGGTATGTGGTTTGCAAAACAATGACTAAACCATATAACCTTTTTTATCACATAATTGCTCAATAGGATGATACAGCTGAAAAATGTCGAAAAATATTTCAAAAATGGCTTTCAAAAAAGCTATGTTCTAAGAGATATCAACTTGGAAATAAAAGAAGGGGAATTTGTAACCATCATGGGCCCTAGTGGAGTCGGAAAATCTACCTTGCTCAACATCATTGGGCTACTGGAACAACCCACCAATGGCGAGTATTTGTTTGAAGAGGAACCTACTCATAAATTTAATCAAAAAAAACGTACTGACTTTCATCAAAACAATATTGGTTTTGTGTTTCAAGCATATCATTTGATAGACGAACTCAATGTATACGAAAATATTGAAATGCCATTGTTGTATAAAAACGTCAAATCCAAAGAGCGAAAAAGCCTAGTGGCCGAAATGCTAGATCGTTTTCAGATTGTGGCCAAGAAAAACCTATTTCCAGAGCAACTTTCGGGAGGACAACAACAACTGGTAGGCATTGCCAGAGCGATTATTGGTAAGCCCAAACTTTTGGTGGCCGATGAACCTACCGGAAACCTGCATTCCAAGCAGGGAGAAGAAATTATGCAGTTATTCAAAAAATTAAACGATGAAGGAGTCACGATCATTCAAGTAACACATTCCGAAAAAAATGCCCAGTATGGCAGTCGGGTCATCAATCTGATGGATGGCTGGATAGAAAGCGACAAACACATCAACCCTGCTAGTGAGATTGCTGGCTAAATGGTCTTGCCTTACTAAACTCTTTATTCTCTGTAACATTTTACCCCTTGAAAAATGCTCTCTACTAAATGCTATTTCATAGTGGAGAGCATTGATTAGATATTCTCAAATTTTGAGGACTTGTTATTTCCACACCTAAAAACGCCACACTTCATTCATTTATTTCTCTTCCTATATTTCTCTTCCCGGTCACCCGATTAACGAACAGAGTTCCCCGATAGAAAAAATTCGCCAACTAATTATTTCAAACTTTCCAGCTATTTAGTTTATTTATGATTTGTTATACTACTCAACTTGTTTTGGGTTCATTGCTTAAAATAGCCAAGCGAATTTTATTTTATGTTGTTCGATATTGTTTTGATGGTTGTTACCGCCTGCCTGGTGGCTTTGAGTAGTTGGCAGTTTATGCACTATCGCCAACAAGTCAAACGAAATCATGAAGACATTTCCCACCTTCACAAAGAATTAGAAGAACGAGACTCGCAGTTGGCCGCCCAGGAAAAACAATACATCAAAAGTTTAGACGAGCTCAAAAATGTGCAGGAAGCGATGAATGCCAAACAACAAACGTTGGAATTTACCAATCAAAAAATGCAAGCCAACGAACAGGTATTAATCAAAGCTTATAATCAACTTAGGGATAAGAAAATAATTACTTTCCCATTTCAGAACTTTGGCACAG
>CALDJV010001077.1 GCA_937899305.1 uncultured Cytophagaceae bacterium | reverse complement strand
ATTTGTTGCGCCCATTGGCTGTAGCAACATTTTATATTCCATCCGTTATTTTTTGGGGCTCAGGTTTGCTAAAAGATACCATTACCCTGGGAGCATTGGGATGGATGTTTTATGGGTTTTATTTTGGAATCATCTTGCGCAAGAAGATGCTGGGGAATATTTTAATCTTATTACTAGGAGTATGGGTAAGCAATGCCATCAAACAATATGTATTGCTTATTTTTGTGCCTTCAGCGTTGTTATGGATCTTTTTACAATACCGCAATCGTATCAAGTCAAGGCCTTTGCGGATTATCATGCTTCCAGTGATGATGAGTATTGGGCTACCAGCTGGTTTCTTTGCGGTGAATCAAATTGCTGGCGAACAAAGTCAATATAGTATTGACAATGTGGCGGCCAATGCCAAAATAAATTCAGAATGGCTAGAGTACGTATCCGAGAAACAAGGAGGGTCGGGGTACAGTTTAGGAGAATTGGATGGTACGTTGGGTAATATGTTGGTCAAATTTCCGCAGGCGGTCTGGCTGGCGCTGTTTCGCCCTTATGTATGGGAAGCAGGTAACCCTTTCATGATGCTTTCGGCCCTGGAGTCACTCTTTTTCTTATTGCTTACCTTTAAATTATTATTCACGGTTAATCTTGTCAAACTCTCCCGGCAATTTGTCGATCGCCCAGTTTTGTTCTTCTCATTGGCTTTTACCTTGGTGTTGGCTTTTGCCGCAGCCATCACTTCCAATAATTTCGGAACCATAGTACGCTATAAAATACCCTTTATGCCCTTTTATTTGTCTACCTTGTATGTGCTACGTTATCACCTAAAAAATTCCACAAAATTGTTTTGATTAGCGCGTACCGAATAGTGATTCTCTACGGTTTGCCGGGCTCTAGCTCCTAATTTTACCCTCAGCTCAGGTGATTGCATCAATTTTGACAATGCCTGGTACCATTCCTCGGGCGTATTGCAGACAAAACCATTTTCTTGATCTTGCACAATCTGGGTGTTGACCCCTACCGGACTTACCAGAGGAGGAATGCCCAGTGCCATATATTGCAGGGCCTTGAAACCACACTTTCCTTGGGCCCATTGATCATCGTACAGGGGCATTACGCCAATATTGAACTGGAGTAAATCCTGGATCTCAGTGGCTTTGTTCCAGGGTTTGTATACCAATGACTTTAGGTTGAGTTGAGGGGGATGGTTGGCAATAACTTGAAAATCAAAATCGTAGGTTTTTTCTAAACGTTGTAGAATCGGCTCCAAAAAATCAAGATAGGGGAGGGTTGAGTGTGAACCAGTCCAGCCAATCACCAATCTTTTGTTGGTTTGAGCTTGGGTTTGATTATGCAAATGCAGAGTATCAATGGTAGTAGGGTTGTAGATCACCTGGTCATTAAACTGACGCGCATAATCCCCCAAATATTCATTACCTACACTTACTTTATAGGCCCATTTACAAATGAGAGCCGTTTTGCGATGAAATTTGATCTTGGCCACCAGCGAATTTTGAGCCGAAGTATTGGGCAACCAAATGGCATCATCAAAATCATAGACTATTTTTTTGCGCCAAACCTTGGCTATGATCCATTCAAATAAGGGATAACCCACGGGCGCCGCTTCTCGATGAATGAACACAAAATCAAATTTGCTCAGACGAAACATGAGTAGCCATCTTTTGATGAATCCCCACAAAATACCCCCTATTTTTTGGCGATAATTGCCTGGTTTGTACAACACCCGCCAGGTTTTGAGGCTCATAAAAGGAGCCTGCCTGAGCATAAAACCCTGTTTTTCCAGATTACTCAAATATTGTTCAAATCGAAAGCGTTGAGAGGGCGCCTCACCAGCTGGGTAAGGATAAATAAAAAGGACTCGAGTAGGTTTCAATTTTGTGTTTTTCTATTGTTGAATTGCTCCGCTACGCTCATTGTTGCATTGTTAAATGGTTGCGCGAAGCGATGATTTATTTCTATTGTTGCATTGTTCCGCCTACGGCTTATTGCTCTATGGCTAAATGGCTGCACGAAGCGTTCACTTTTCATTTAATTGCTACCAACTCCTAACTAAAAAAACTACGAACTCAAAACCCCCTTTACTGCACTTACCTGATTACTACCGTCAAAAGTAACCGTATCGGCAAAAGTAACCTTGAGGCCAAACTCTTGAAACCACTGCCGTACCGTTTCTATTCGCTGAGGTTGGTCGTATTCTGGTGAAAACATGTCAAAAGTATCTAGAATCACCCATTCCCGAAGCTGGGTTTTATCCAGGTTTTTGGGCAAAGTATTTTTGATATCACAAATTGGGATAAATCGGTTGGTGAGTTTACCAACCCCAATTTTATTAAAAAACTGAGACGTACCAATCATCCAGGAAGCATTTTTCTCAATGCGACGTAATAGTTTATCGTGAAGCATTTTTTTGGTCCAGGGACGAAACATATACTTGGCGTGTATTTTGGTCCACCACCCACGAATGGGATAAAAATCTACCACCAATTCTCCTCCAGGTTTGACCATTTTTACCAGACTTTCCACCGATTTTTTTACATCAGGCGTATGCTGGAGCACCCCAAAGCAAAAAACCTTGTCGAAGGTTTGAGGAGCAAACGGAAGGTCATAAATACTGGCCTGAAACAAATGAAAACGATCCTTGGGGTGATGCCCATTATTCTTGAAATTGGCTTCCACCGCATTAGAATAATCAACACTAAACAAATTGGCTTGGGTTTCGTCTAGTACTACCTGCGAAAATCGTCCCGCCCCCGAGCCTACCTCCAAGATATTTTTCCCTTTCAAGTCCTCTTGATCCCATTGCGTGACCGCAAAAAAACGGTTTTTGCTTTGGGAAGATTGTTCCGAAAAACGGTCTATCTGAGTTTGAGCAAACTTATTCCATTGAAAACCAAAGTTTTGAGTATAGTTGTCATCCTGAACAAAACGATAAGCACCCGCTATTTTAGGGAATTCTTGTCCCGCCTGATCAATCAATTTTTCTGCCTCAATCGTCAAATGCTGTTGATTGTAAGGGTTTACCAGTACCATATTTTTCCTTCGTATTATTTATTTGATGATTTTTGGTTCAATACCTTTTGATACACTTCGTTATACAAATCTACGCCCTTTTTCAAACTATAGTATGTGATGGCTGCATTTCTCAGCTTTTCTTTGGCAATATTTCGAATCATTGGAAGTTGATCAATGACCTGATCAAAAGTAGCGTCGTCAAATTTATCGATCAAAGACCCGAATTGATATTGATCAAATAACATTTGATGATCTCCCACCTTATTATTGGTAATCACCGGGATGCCCATGGCCAATATTTCTCCCATTTTGGTAGCCGAAGATGCTTTTTTAGAGTACAAGGGTTTGATAAAAAACACCGATACATCGCTTTGAGCAAGCTTTTCAGGTACTTCTTTTCGTTCAGCTTTTTCTACCCGAATTTGTTCCTTAGGTATTTGTAACTTTTGGGCTTCTTGGTAAATCAATTCAGGAGGTTCAGTGGTAATGAACAGAAATTGCGCATTGGGATAAAACAGCAACACCCGTTTGAAAAAGCGGAGCATTTCTACCAACATATACCAAGTACCAATCGATCCCAGATACGAAATCGTCAATGGGTGCTCAGAAATCAAGAAACGATTGACCTTTTGGTAGTCAAACAACTCGGTGTCTACGCAACAAGGAATGACCTCAATAGGAGTAGTTCGGTAACCTGGCCAGTTTTGAATCTCATTCTTGGCATTCTTGGTGAGGCTAATGGTATAATCAGCCGCCTTCAAAAACTGCCTTTCTTTCTTTTTAAAGTAATTGTAAACAGTTCGGAATACAGGATTTTTGAGGTTCCACAAGCCGCCATCTACCCGTTCGTTGGCCCAAAAACCCCGCATATCGAAGATAAAACGCACCCCTAATTTCTTTTTCATATGCAAACCCACCAAAGCCGTTACATAACTACGACAATGTACTACATCAAACTGATGCGTACGGTGCAATTGCAATGCCTTTTTGCGTAGTACCCGAACATCTTTGAGGGTAGAAAATACTGGAGGTTTTTTGGTATAAGTAATGTATTGCCAGTCCAATACCGCATCTGGGTTTTGCAGACGGTGTTCTTCCAGCAAATCTCGAATGGTAGCCGATCTCAGCTGAAAATTATGGTCTTTTTCGGTACTTAATAATGTAATCTGATGACCAAGTTTGCTCAATTCCAACAAATAAGGAAGCACTTGGGACTGCCCCAACGGATCAGTCATACCATCGTAAGAAAGGTAAAGTATTTTCATAAATCAAAGATTAGGATCTATGTAATGGGCATACCACATTTGAAAAACAATCAATGCCCACACTCTTTTGTAATGGTATTGTTTGCCTTGTTGAAAGAGGTTTACAAAGTTTTGCACCATATGAGGGTTAAACAAACCTTGTTTTTTCAAGCGTTTTGGGTTGAGATATTTATCTATCAAATAAGCCAAATCCTGCTTGAGCCAGTCACCTACTGGAGCCGGAAAGCCCCATTTTTTACGATAAATCAACTCATGAGGCAGGTATTTTTCCAGTGCTTTTTTCATTAAAAACTTTTGTTCCGAACCTTGTACCTTCAATTCCAAAGGCACATTGAGGGCAAACTCTACCAAGTGGTGATCCAGGTAAGGTACCCTTACTTCCAACGCCGAAGCCATCGAGGCAATGTCCATTTTGTACAGCAAGTTATACGGAAGGTAATGCAAGGTGTCAAACAAGGAGATCTTTTCGAAAGGATGAATGTCTAGTTCGTTGATTTTTTTCCAGTCTTGCCAGGTACTTTGGTGTTGATATGGTGTATCCAATAACCAGCCTACTTCTTTTTCCGAAAACATGTATTGTTCCTGAGACCATACATGAAGCCAAATACGCTGAAAATCAGCGTAGTCGAATACTCTGGCCGCTCTTTGTTTGCGTTGGTCCAGCCAGCTCAATACTTGAGTCGTTAGTTTTCGAGCCGCGTATCCTCCGTATTTAGATATTTTCTGTATGCGGTGGTACCAATGATAATACCCATATCCCATAAACAACTCATCGGCCCCGTCTCCACTGAGCGCCACCGTTACTTCATTACGAGCCTTTTGACACACCAACAAGCTAGGAATACAAGAATTGGCCGCAAAAGGTTCGTCATAATGAGCAACCAGCCGCTCCACGGTTTCAATGGATTCTTTAGCCGATACCCGATCCATCGTGTGTTGGGTCTTCAGGTGTTGGGCAACTTTTTGGGCATAAGCCGATTCGTCGAAACTAGCGACATCAAAGCCAATGGTATAAGTCTGAATACTTTGAGGAGAAAGCTCCTGAAACTTAGCGCAAATCAATGAAGAATCGGTACCTCCACTCAAAAAAGCCCCCATAGGCACATCACTTATCGAGCGATATCGAATCGATTGGGTGAAGTGTTCATCAAAAGCGGCTACATAATGTTCTAGCGACTGAGTGGGTTCAGGATCCCAACGATCTAATAAATGATAATAGGCTTTTTTCTCTAAGGTATTTGGAGTAATTTTTAAAAAATGCCCTTTTTCGAGTTTTTGAATGTGTTTGAAAATGGATAAATGATCGGGAACGTATTCTAAAAACAGATAGTCTTGCAGGGCCTCGGTGTTGATGTCTCGGCTAATACCCAACTCGAGCAGGGCTTTAGTTTCTGAGGCAAAAGCAAAGTTTTCGCCATCCCAATAATAAAACAATGGTTTGATCCCCAACCGATCTCGATAGACATACATCGCTTGGGTTTGTCGATCGTAGATGGCCAAGGCAAACATCCCGTTGAGTTCTTCCACAAACTGGGTTTCAAGTTGAGCAAAAAGCTCCAAAACAACCTCCGAATCGGAGCTGGTTTTGAGCGAAAGAGCGTGTTTTTTGGCAATTTCCTGAAAGTTATATACCTCCCCGTTAAACACCATCACAAATCGCTCATTGTGGCTATACATTGGCTGATTGGCCGCATCCGACAGGTCAATGACTTTTAGCCTGCGATGTCCCAAACCACAACGTTCGTCCTGAAAATATCCTTCAGCTTCGGGTCCCCGATGCCTCAATGCTTGAGTCATTTGGGAGAGTTGGGCCTGAGTCCACTTCTGAGAAAGGGAATAAAAACCAGCAATGCCACACATACACGATATACAATTATTTTTTTGCGAATATATGAATTGTCTGACATAGTATTACATCGTAGAGAGGTTTTAAGTGAAACACCTTGGTTTTACTTTTTTGGGATAATAATGGTATAGATGACGCTAAAACTGGATAAAACCGGCTGGTTTTGGCTCAAAAAAAGTATACAAAAAGTAAACATGGCCCAAAAGCACTTGTTTTTTAGAGAAAAAACGATCAAGTTTATCCGAAAGTTTTTGCGTTGGCCAGCGCTATTATTTTTGTTTATTTAATCCTTGAAACGTAAAAAACAATGTACAAACTAGCCCAATTTAAACTACTTTGCCTGTTGTTGTTAACAGTAGCTTGTCACAACAATCAGAAAGTTGAGATGACCAATGAGGAATTGGTAACCCTTTTGGCAGATGATGTTGATTTCGAGAACTATTTACGTCAACAACATGAATTTAAGAACATACTTACCCAGAAGCTAATAGATAATCCCTCTAAAAAGGATTTATTATTTGAATATTCACCCCAAACCCTAAACAAGTTAGTCCGACTACTTGATATCCCTTCCGAAGTATTACAAAACCATTTGACCATCATTGACAAACAAAGGTTGATTTTGAGGCAGCGCTATCCGATCATGAGTCAAAAAAAGGAATCAGAAAGAATCACTATTCTGTCTAGCGCTGCTCAAAATTTTGATTTTAGAGAGCTTTATTTGTTCAATCAACGCGTTCAGGATGCTTGTGATGATGCATTCAATAAAGCTGTTGCGAGAATCCACGAAGAGCATGACAATGGAATTTTGATATGTGCAGCAGTGACCATATTTACTGGCCCAGTAGGCTTAGTAGCTTGCCTTGCAATTAATGAGACACGGACTGTAATGTCGGTAGCCCAAGCGATTGATGATCGCACTGCTTGTAAGCAACAATCAACCTAAATCAAATACCTGTTATTAAAACCTTCAGCAAAATGAAATATTTCGAAGCATTGATATTTACAGTAATAGGCGGTTACTTGATCCTTCGTTTGTTACAAAACAAGCACTTACATACCACTCCTCAAATGTGGATTTTGGCCTTGGGTGACCTATGTTTTATGTTATTGGTCGTATTTTTTGTGGGTACTACCCAAACCCAGCAATACAGTCCTATTGGGCTGTGGTTGGCATTACCATTGGGACTAATGAGTGCCATGTACAATTATCGTTTGACCAAGCTGCAACTCAACGATCAGAATCGCTGGATGATAGGCTTGAAATTAATTATTGGAGTTGCGATGATATGGGTGATGCTGGGAGCACTTTACGATTAACGCACCAGGCGGTATGAAGGAGTGTTTGATCAATTCAGGGCGTTACATCTGCAATAGATGCCGCCAATAAATTACATAATGCTTACATGCAAATTAGTGATGCTTCTGGTTCTGGAGCCACTTTTTCGGTTTCATGTAGGTGATTTCTATCATATTAAAACTGCCCCTTTTGATAAGATTCAAGGGGTAGTTTAACTTATTTTCATCATTATCCTATTCAAACCTCAAGTCATCTATGAAATATTTTTTACCAAACATCCTCATCATATATTAACTCAAAGTGTGAGAAGTTACCTAAAACAACAGTCGGTTGAGATTCACAAATTAGCTCCCAAGGTTGCATTGCCAGATATTTCGATGCAAACTCAGCAACTGTCCCGATTTTAGAATATATTTTTGATAATCAATAACTTATAAAAGCCAACCATCACTATTTTCTTAGCTTCAAAACCATCACGTTCCCTGTCCTTCCGAACCTTGGTGAGGATGAAGTGAGCATCAACGAGATTTCGCGCACTCCAACTTCATCCTCATTTTTACCCTTTTGTTTTAGGCGGAAGGACAGGGCAGGTATCGAGTGAGAATGCCGCAGCTAAAGTAAGTAGCTTTGAGTGAAATAGGAGTACATTACACGCGTGAATAATCACTATTTATTTAATCCCTTATGGAATCGACCAAAGGGAGCCCTGCATTTGTGCTAAACAGCGTTGGTCGACAGTCCATAGTAACGCAAAACGAAACAATAAAAGAATCAATAACCACTAAAAATTACTCTATTTCAAGTCCTTTAGATTGTGCATCAGCCAAAAATACATGCAGTACAGTGAGCGCCCATAAGCGATTGTATAAGTACAGGTGGCCCTTTTTAAACAATTCTTGTAGATTTTGTACTACTTCAAAGCGGACCAGGCCAAACTCATTGACTACTTTCTCGCTCAAATAATCTCCCAAATCCTCTTGCATCCATTGCAACAACCAAGGAGCCGAAGCAGGTTTGTTTTTTGCCCAGATTCTTTCAGGAATACGTTTGGCCAGCAGTTGTTTGACCAAGTATTTTGGTTGATTTCGGCGGTATTTGAGCTGGTGATTGAGGTTGATGGCAAACTCTATGACTCTAAAATCCAACAAAGGTGTACGGGCTTCTATGGTTTGGGACATCAAGGCCTGGTCTAGCAAAAACAGTGAATTGTCGGCCAAATCGTAGCCAATATCGAACAAAGCCTGTTGCTCAAAACGGGTGAGCGTGCTATCCTCAATGAGCGGATAAGGAGCGATTGGAATGTGTTGCGTCAACAGGAGTGGGATTTCCTTTTTTGAAAACAATAGGCGATTTTGAGAATAAATATGGCTCAACATATCATCCTTGTGAGGATAATTGAGCAAAGCACTGGCCCGGCGAGCACTGGTGGTTTTGTTGATTTTGAGCAGCGCTGCATAAGGTTTACGAAATGTTTTTAATAACCCACTTTCTAGTCTTTGAGCCCAGCGATAATCAGCGTTGCCATAAAACAAGGAATCGGCCCCGTGAGCGGTAAACATAATCTTGGCCAAATCCTTACTTTTTTGTGCCAATAACGCATACGTAAACTGATTGAAATCAGCGATGGGTTCTTGAAACTTGCGTGGCAACTCCCTTACAAAAGTCCGGACATCATCAAAAGCTACCGAAACCTCTTCGTAAGGAAGCTTAAGGTGCTGAGCGATTTTACTACTGGTCAATTGATCAGTAGGCTTTTGTTTGGGATAAGCAATGGCCAAACAAGGGAATTCGTTCCCTTTTTCTTGAGCGAGCAGGGTCGCAATGAGGCTCGATTCGGGGCGATGATCTAGCCAAACACCATAAGTATGGTCAGTAGGGAGGCGGTGTTCCAGCGATTCGTGTAAGATTTTCTCAAAGTGCTGTAGGGCGTTACTTTCTATGTTTAAGTAAGGCAAACGATTACGTAGTTGCGAATCATAAATTTTTTCGGCTACGTTCCAGTACTTTTTGGTGACGACTTGCCCTTTGTGTAACCTAAGCCAACTACCAGCCTCTAGTTTATAAATATTTTGATAAAGCGTGTTAGGGGCGGGGATGTAGCCCAGATGTAAAAATTCAGCAACCGCTTTCTTATTCAATCTTCGCTTGATTTGAGGAAGTTGAAACAAGGCCTCTAGTTCAGAGGCAAAGGCAAAGTTTTCTTCATCCCAATAATAATACAAGGGTTTGATGCCTACCCGATCGCGAAATAAAAACAGGGACTCCTCAACTTGATCATAGAGCGCTACGGCAAACATACCGTTGATTTGATAAATGGAACGGATGTTTTTTTCTACAAAGTTTTCCAGCACAATCTCCACATCAGAGTCGGTCTTGAAGCTTTCTTGCAAAAAACCTCGAGCAATTTCATTGTAATTATAAGCTTGTCCATCCATGACCATCACAAAACGGTCGTTTTGGGACTGCATGGGCTGTTGGGCGCGGGTTGATTTGTCTATAAAGCTCAGGCGTTGATGGACCATGCCAATTCCCTCATGGTAAAAATGATGACAACTCTGATCACCTCTTTTCGCCAGAGGAGCTGCCATAAGGGTAAGGTCATTTTCACTAAAAAATTGGTTGTGGGTTAAAAAACCAGCGATACCAGACATAAATTATTTTTCTTATACAGTTTTGCAGATAGTTTTTAGAGGCTTGGCAAATCAAACCATTTGCCAAATATAGGGCAATAACCAATTAAAAAGATTTTCCAGCTTTTTTTTTAGAAAGATGATCCGAAAATGGATCAATCATATTGAAGCCATAATTGGTTTGTAGCAGATTAAAAATCAAGTAGTTTTTCCAGCTATTTTGATTGAATAAGCCAACTTTTGGTATATTTGCGCTCCTCAGGCTTATTAAATATCATCAATTATCAACATGTTCGCCCCCTTCTATTTTATAAAACTGTTAATAGCTCCAATA
>CALDJV010001076.1 GCA_937899305.1 uncultured Cytophagaceae bacterium | reverse complement strand
ACGAATTCAGCCTATCATCTACGGGCTCATATTAAAGCTGGAATCAAGGTGCTTAAAGGAGGAAATAATCAGCCTGTCCAGCAAAAGAAAGGGCTCGTCAGCGTCAAATTTGGTGAACTGCCCAAAGTAAATGAAGATTCCCCCCAAGACACTGAATGGCAAGATGCGGTGAATAAAGCCAGTCAACTCTTGAAAGGAGAGATGCCGGAAAAATACCAGTACATAGGTGATTATACCGATGTGGGGGTAGTGCCTAAAAAATGGCTGAAATTATGGAATAAAAAGTTCGATTTTTTGAAGACTAAAACTGGGATTAGGGTACATATACTGTACCACACCATTCGCTTCAATTTTGCTGCTCAGGAACCGGGCAAAACCATTGAGGACTTTACCCGAGCCGTCTGGAGAACCTCGGGTTTGTCTAATCAGCCCAAAGCTTTGCTATTGTTGATTCCTATCTATGCCTTGGACCACGAATCCCCTACCAGTGGTCTCACTTACCGTCAACAAGTACCCTATGCCGCCCTGCAAGTAGGTGCTTATTTGCAACAAGCTTTTCCGCTGGCCCAAGACCAATCGGGCCGACAATATGTGTTTGGAGAATACCTATGGCGTCAGTTGAAAACCAAAAAAATAAAAAAAGCCGAAAAATGGGTCGTGTCATTGTACGATGCCTTGCCCAAACCCCATCAGGCCTACATCTATGGGATCAATCGCCGAGGGGAAATTCGGGAAGCCCAAATCAAATTACCGGTGGCCATTGGCCGCAAACGAGCCGTGACTTTCTCTCTAGCCATTCAAAAACCTCATTATAACTCCTCTACCGACCTGAAATGGTACCGGGCCCGACGAGAACACCTCAAAGAAGCCTACATAGAAACTTTTGCCCGACCCTACGTTACCCTACAGGCTTTTCGAATGTATGGCCGGGAACGACATTATGGCAAAAGAGGGGAAATACCCAAACCACCTCCACCAGGTGTATTTGTGGCGGGTTTTTATCAGGATGTAGGCAAAATGATTGAGACTTCTTTGCAGGTGCAAGCCCTTACACTTTCCTTTTTTGGGATGGCTTACATCCCCACCGGAGCCTTGATTGCGTTTTATGTTGCCAGAGAAAAATGGACCAAGGCGAGTACTGAGGCTGGTTTTGCCGCATTTGGAACGGTGATGGCGGGAGGAAATCTATTCTTCCTGGTGAAACTACCCGAGAGCGAAACCGCAAAATTGCTCAAGATCACCCGAGGCAATGCACCTATTTTCAACAAGGCAGATGAAGGGGTGTCCATTGTAGACCCGGTGCTGTGGGGAAAACTAGATGAATTGGCCCAGGTAGACCGAAAGCTGGTAGATGAACTCTTAGCCGACTTTGGAAAGGATCTGGACCTGCTGGAAAAGGTGGCTAAAAATCCGGAGTTGGTTGAGGGGTGGAAAGTTCTCCAAAAAAGTGGGGCTGATGAAGCTACAAGGCTTGGTAAATTTGAGGAAATGAAGAAATTTATGGACTCCCCAGCCAATAAAGGCAAAAGTATAGATGATTTAGCAAAAGAGGTCAAAGATTTTGGTGGTTACAAAGAGTGGGTGAAGTATGAAAAAATGGGCGGATTGGTGAGGCATAAAATTCCCTCTAATATATTGGATGAACTGTCAAAAATAGACATCAATGTGAATAATCTACCAGCCATTGAGGCTATTATAGCAAAACATACTAACAATGAAATTGGGTTTTTATTTGGTAAAGATGGTAAAGTACTAGCTGGACCATTACTAGGCGCTGTAAAAGAAGGAGAAGGTGTTGCAATAAACTTAACAGAAGTTATACAAAAGCTAGAAAGACATGGAATCAAAGAAGCTGATTTGAAAGGTACAACCTTTACGCATAATCACCCTATTGATGGAGAAATTGCTGATTTAAATTATCTAAAAGTTTTCCAAAATGATCAAACTGGTTGGACTCCTGGCACTCTTTCATTTGCAGACATAGAAAATGCTTCTGAATTATTACAAAAAGAGATAAGAGCAACGACAGAGTTAGGGCATACATTTATACTTAGAAATACAGACAAAACGAAGAATTTACCAGATGTTACAGATGACCTTTATGACCTTCATTCAAATTGGATAAAAGCATTGAAAGGTAGACACACTAGTATGAGTCCACGTCAGTATCTTGATGATTTTTCATTTATTACCAAGGATAATGTTGAAAAACTGTATCAATTAGCCAGAAAGAGAGCGCAATCTTCAGGTGATAAACCGTTTGACTTACAAGATTTTGTAGATCATGAGATTTGGGAGTTTGTTATTAAAGCTTTACAAAACGAAGGTTATCCAATACATTATTCTAGACTTTAGGAAGAGTTAAACTACTCATTACAAATAACTTATATAAATTAGTATTTAAAGTTAATTTTGTATACCATGAATTATTTTGATAATATTTTAGTAACATACACTAGTGAACAGGTTTCAGACTTATTACTGACACAGTTTTATGATAAGATTGTGGAAATGAATCTAGCAAATAAAACGCGGTTTATTCCTTTATTATGTGAATTAGTAGAAAGTGAAGATTGTCAAAAAAACATAAATCATCCTACAACACAACTAATATTAGGAAATAAAAACAAAACTTATCATGTGTTGCTAACTTATGCTTTAACTCAAGACAGAGCAGAAGATATAGACGGAAAAGTTAGGTCATTTCAATCACTAATTAAAGGTGACTTTTTTAAACGTGAAAAAGCTAAAAAGCTAAGAGACAGCGTGTATTTAATTAGGTTTATGGTCAAGTATAAGGTACGTTACAAGCAAGACCCTCACATCAATTTTCGTGATATTGAAGATGATATGGTACTTTTAGAAATATTTATTAATATCTGATTTACAGTTCAAACAAAAAAGTTAGGTTTAGTGCTTGGTTTTATTTTGAGTAAGATTGCCTTGTTTTAGCATCTCTTAGCACTGCATCCAGATTATACAAAATGCATTCTCGTTCTTTTTCAGGGAGTGCATTTATGTCTTTGAGCCTTTGCAACATTACAGGATCTTTGAAAAGCTCATCTGATTCTACTTCCCCTAGTAAATAAGCGATTGTTGTTTCTAGCACATTAGCAATTCTTTTGGCAGCATCAATAGATGGCTTTACATCATCCCTTTCATACTTACCTATTACTGCGTGGCTTGTCTTTAAAATACCCGCTAACTCATTTTGTGATAACCCTCTTTGCTTTCTAAGCTCCCTTAATCTACTTCCAAACGAACCCATAAAACTACTTTTTGATTCAAAAAACTCTGAAATTATCAGTTTACACAAATATAATGTTCAAAAAGTAAATAAAAAACTCAAATATTTTTTAAAATCAAGATCAATAACAATACATTTGAATTATATTTAGTCAATTTAATGATTTAATTATGGTTATATATTATTATTTAGAATCAATAAAGGCTCTTTTCAAAGAGAAAGATCCTCAAAATTAGCTGAGTTTTTAGACGAAATGCTTTTGATGTTGGTGTGTTACAGTGACACTCAAAAAGGTGTTTTAAATTTAGCTGATTATTACCATCGTTTACGCCTCATCCGCGACAGTTTCCAGCAAACCCACGTTTTAGAACCTTCGCTTAATGGAAATCACTGAAATTAAGCGGAAT
>CALDJV010001075.1 GCA_937899305.1 uncultured Cytophagaceae bacterium | reverse complement strand
GGTAGATGTTACTGATTTTAATTGTTCTATGCTAGAATTAGGAGATGTGACCATAGCCGGTAGGGGAGAGCGGAGCAATTTGTTTTCTCATAATGTGGGTTTTTTCAAAGGGCGAAACTTTGTAACAAGTCATTGTACTGCCCGTACCCGCGATGAAGGAGAGTTTGAAGTACACGTATCAGACTCGTTGTTTGCTACCGTAGAGAGTACTGGTAATATTAAATATTTTGGTAACCCGACTTTTGTCCAAGCCAATGTAACTGGACTAGGCAAAGTAGTGGCTGGAAACTAGCCCATTTTTTTTATTATTCTTGTTTTGAGATTTCAATGATGATTTATAAATGATGAAAGCGAGCTATTTATTTTTACTCGGTGTTTTACTGATCCACCCTCTTTCGGCTCAAAGGCTAAGTATTGATGCGCAAGGGCTTACTTCTTTAATTATTCCGATTAGCACTACTTCACCTCAGTTATTAACCAGTAGCCCCAAGGGAGTAGAGCTGCGTATAATGCAAGAAACCAACGGCAGCCAGGATTGGCACCATTGGTACAAATCGCCTCGTTTTGGGGTCACTATGATTTATTATGATTTTCGTAATCAGTTTTTAGGAAAGGCCTTTAGTTTGCAAGGAGTGGGCGATTTCCCTTTAAAAAAACGAGCCCACCATGATTGGCATTTTTTAATTGGTTATGGGGTAGCCTACCTGACCGAAAGTTTCAATAAATTTGAAAATCGGAAAAATACCTATATTGGCAGCCAGTTCAATTATTCCTTCGAGATGATGTTGGGGTATAACTATCACCTGAGCCCTCAACTAAAATTATCAGCCGAGGCGGGCATCATACATTATTCCAATGCGGCCCTGCAGCTTCCAAACGGAGGCATCAATGCGCTCTCGTTAGGCCTGGGGCTTAAATATGCTCCAGGTAAAACTGCTCCCAAGCCAAATTCAGGCATTGTGAAGCCGTTTTTGAAACCCCAAAAATGGCGTTGGAATGTATTTGGAGGTTTTGGGTTATTGGAACAATATCCTACTGGTGGAAAAAAATACGCGGTATACAATGTCAATGTATTAGGCGAAAAACGAATCAGTCGTAAACTGAGTTGGTTGGTGGGTCTAGAAGGAATTTATAATAACTTGTACAAAGAATACATTCCTGAGGGTAAAAACTTACCTGAAAAAAACAACCCTGGCCGAGGGGCGGTGTTGACCGGAATCGATATTTTAATGGGAAAAATGGTGATTATGATTCAGGCCGGGGTGTACGTATACAAACCCCAGGATTTTGATGCCATTTGGTACAACAAGTATGGCTTCAAATGGCGTTTTTATCAAGATTTTTTTGCCTCATTTGCGATCAAAACCCAACTTGGTGCTGCCGATAACTTTGAGCTGGGAGTGGGGTATCGGTTTTAGATATCAGTAGGCCATCAGCCTCATATAAAGTAAGAAAGCTGCGTTTTAACAAACGAGCTTTCTTAATATTACCTTTTCAGGTAACTTGTTAACCACTACGACTATGAAGTATTTTTATTTTTTATGATTTTAGGGCTTGTGTGACTAATATCTAATATGGTAAAAGTTAGCTACTGATACAGCCCTTAAGGGTATCAGTAGCTAAAAATAAAGTAATCATTAATGGATAGAGAGTCTTAGCATTTCTGTTCTAAGGGTACTTTGCAATTGAACATAATAAGTTCCAACTTTCTGAAACTTTTGGGTTTGAATGCTGACTTGCTTTCCTTGACTTACCTCTTCATAAACAAGTTTACCAAACGTATTGAAAACACGAATCTTTACTTGATCACCGTGACCTTTAAGATTTAACGAGACTGCTCCATTATGGCTTGGATTAGGGTATAGTTGACTTTTCTTAAAGAAACTAGGGGTTGGTTGAGCGGTGCTTGCTTGTGCAGCCTGGGCTTTTGATGGCATATAAGTGATTTCTAATTGAGGAGACAGGGCTGCATTCTCAGAAGAAGCAAAAGCGGCGTCGTTTCCACCACTTTGACTCATTATAAAACTTACATTTCCTCCTCCATTGATGGCCGCAGCGTCCAGATTCCAAGTGTAGGTAGTGCCCAGGGCATAGGTCGTATTCAGGCTGCCCAAAGTAGCCGTAGAAGTAGGCTTGTTGCTGTTAGACAAGTTCGTCTCGGTCCAATTGCTTTGGTTTCCTAATGCTACTGTGATGTTACCATTTCCTGGGTCTGAATTACAGGTAAGCTTGATTTTGGCGCTAGTGATGGTACCATTGATACTACCCAAATCAAACATGAGGTAACTTACTCGGTTGCCAGACTCAATTCTAAGAATGTTATTATTGAAACTTTTATTGCCTTGGAGGTAAGCATCGTGTACAGGCGATAGGGTAGTAGTGACTGGTACAGGCGCCAGCCTTGCGTCCATATAATTGACATTGAGCAAGAATCCAGTATTGCCACTAAAAGCCAACCTCAAAGCTTGGGTACCAGCAGGTAGTTTTACCCTGGTGCTCAATGTAGTCCAATTTTGCCATCCACCCGTGTTGGTTACATTTACAGTACCCAATACATTGCCGTTAGACAATAGGGTAATGGTACCACCAGAAGTAGCACTGGCAACCCTAAGGTCTACATCATAATCACCCGCTGAGGCAGCCTCTATGTTATATTCTACAAAATCGCCATTGTTGATATATCCCACATTTTTCCCCCCACCAGTGTCGGTCGTATTTTCGGTTTGTACTCCGCTTTGATTGGCGAAATCCTCTGCTTCTATGCGTCCTGGTATTGC
>CALDJV010001074.1 GCA_937899305.1 uncultured Cytophagaceae bacterium | reverse complement strand
AATCAAAAAAGCATCCGCCATTTCAGCCATCTTTTGCTTTCTTTCGTGCATAGAATTTACAATGACAAGTTCGTTTAAACCATCATGAGCAACTTCTTTCTCTACCAAAAACTGAGGGATGATTCCAGTCACATGACCATTTTTAGCCAACATAGCATCGGCTATAGCCCCCATCAATCCTATTTTTCCAGCACCATAAATTAGTTTCAGGCCTTTATCAGCCAAAATATGTCCCACCTGAGTGGCCTTTTCACGATATACCGGATTGGCTCCAGGGCGGGAGCCACAAAAAACACAAATACTATTCATAAATTGCATGGGGTTTGAAATTTTTATTAAAAGCTAGTGGTTAGTAAATAAAATAGGTTCTTTGATGGCGGTAAAAACACAACTGGAGGGTTTCAAAGTATGAGTAAACTTTGTGTCATCCTTCAACATACTCTAAAATCCAAACAATTATTTCTGGTTTGCCATCAACACTTCTTTATACGTGTCATACTTTTTACTCTATTATTTTTATTTTGTTTTGGAGAATCTAAAAAAACTATCCCTATGTTTGTGCTCCTATAAACTGTGATAATGACTTTTGTCTCTAAAACCAGGGAGAATAAAAAGTGATACTAGTATGTTTTAAGTAAAACTACAAAAATAACTTAATCCATTTAGCTAATCTCTGGCCACTATACTTCGTCAAAAAATAGAGCAAATAGTGCTACTATTAGCCAATTTTTTAGACTTGTCTAGCGCCAAGATATTGCACTAAATTTGGATTAGTTTATTTCTTCCGTTTTACTAAACTATTTAATAAACGTAGCCAATAAGAAAAATAGTTTTGTTCTTTGGTTTATTCGCAGAGCTTGTTCAAGTATTGCGCAAAAACCACACAAATATATTCAGGTACAAATTATTCATTAAGGAAAATACCCCTTCAAACAAATAACATAGCAAATGAAACAGCGAAAAAACATATCAGCCCAATGGTGGATCATCGTATTGATGATTGCTTTTTGCGGATCAGTGCAAGCTCAAAACGAAGGAAATACCGATCAATCAAATACCAGTCAATCAAACAAGGTAGACATTGTCCCCCTACCAGTGTTGTACTCTTCACCAGAAACCAACTTTGGTTTTGGCGCGCTGGCATCTATTAGTTTTAGGCTAGGTAAAGATGCCAAAACTACCCGAAAGTCAAATGTGCAACCTTATGTACTATACACCACATTAGGTCAATTAGATGCAACCGCTCGTTATACTATTTTTACCAACGAAGAAAAATACATCATCACCGGTCGTTTGTCTTATCTATTTTTCCCTGAATTTTACTATGGAATAGGCAATGATGTACCTGAAACCAATGAAGAGTTGGTGAGTTATCGTAGAGTAAGAATCGAAAACAGAGTGCTTCGCAAAATATCCAAGAAGTTTTTTGCTGGTGCCCAATACCGCTACGTCGAAATGTTTCAGGTAGAACCTACCGAAGGTGGTTTATTAGAAACTTCTCGTGTTCCAGGGTTTGACGGTTCACGCATTTCGGGTATTGGAGCCGCAGTAGTATACGATAGCCGCGACAATATCTTAAATGCCTACAAAGGGGCCTACCTTGAGCTATCTAATTATAATTATTTGTCAGGATTGGGCAGTGAATTCGATTTTAGCACCATTACAGTAGACCTCAGAAAATACTTCAAGCCTTTTGCCAATCGCGAACACGTGGTGGCTATCCAGGGCTATGGTAATTTTATAACTGGAACCGCTCCCTATAAAGAATTGTCTGAGTTTGGAGGCAGTGTCATTATGCGGGGATACTATCAGGGACGCTACCGCGAAAACAACTACTTGGCTGCTCAAGTAGAATATCGCTTGCCCTTGTTCCAAAATATTCCCGAAGGCCGCGCCAAACTTCCCTGGTACCGTCGTTTTGGTCTTACTGCTTTTGCGGGCATTGGTGATGTAGCCAACGAAGTCAATCGCTTTGACTCTAGCGACCTCAAACTCTCTTATGGTGCTGGGCTACGCTTTAAGTTAGATCGTAAAAATAACATCAATATTCGCCTAGATTATGGTTTTGGCAGTGATGGATCAAGCGGTTTCTATCTAGAAATTGGCGAAGCTTTTTAAAATACATTTACAGCTACCCTCATGAATTAGGTTCGTGAGGGTGCTTACCCTACGCTCTAAAAAACCTCTATTTGCCAATCATTCAGTGCTTTGTCTAATCCACGAGCATCTCCCGAAACCTTGTCTAACAAATCCCAAAAGCTTTTGCTGTGGTTTTTTACAATGGTATGACACAACTCGTGCAATATCACGTAGTCACGCAAGTGTTCAGGAATGCGCATCAAATGCAAATTCAAGTTAATTTTATTGTCATAACTGCAACTTCCCCAACGGGTTTTCGCATTTTTGATATGCACCGAACGGTACTTAAATTGGTGCAACTCGGCCAACTCTTTCACCCTTTTCGGTAAAAACACTTTGGCTTCACGACGATAGGTTTCTATGATACAGTGACGGATAAAATGCTGGGTATCCAAGTGCTGGAAATCGGTACTGGGTGGATAAAAAATCTGCAGCTCAGTTTGATTGGCCCTGGCCCTTAGCTCTGTGTCCTTTGTCGAAACAAAAACCAGGTCATGACTAAAAGTTCGAAACTGTGTTTGAGGGGTAAACTCGGTCAGTTTGTTTTCCATCTGCTCCATCTTAGGCAAGTGCTTCAGAAGCCAATCTTTTTTTTGTAACACCAACTTTTCTGCATTGGCAAAAGTGACCCGCTGAGGTACCGAAACCTGTACCCCTTTAAAAGGAGCCACCTTGATATTGACCCGTTTGGCACGGGCGCTTTTCTTAAGCAACACCTCTCCTACTCCTGGAATAAATACAATTTTTTCAGTCATTTTTCAAAACTAGTTAATCACCATCATGCAATATACTCATTCATCTCCTTCATCAAAACACGACTCATCTACTCATTTAAGGTTCAATGTTCATTACTTGCCAAGCCAATTGTTGAGATAATTGTTCAAACTCTCCCAAAACTTGTTGAGCTTCAACGGTTTGCATCGTTCCGGCCTCCATGTGTTTCTTAATCTGAGTCTTAAGATTCGATGCCTTCACCAAGTTCTGATTGCCCAAGTCATAACTTTCAGCATCCAACCCAAACAATTGCTGAAGTATTTCATCCCAACGTAAATACTTGGGATGTGGCGCATAATTATCTACATGATTTTCACCCGCATAATACAACTTTCGCTGTACTTTTCCTGCTTCGTCAAAATACAATTCTACGATTTCCCAAGGGTCAAAACTAGCCGCCACAAGCGGGGAATGGGTCGCATAAAAAAACTGAGCCCCTTGAGCTATTTTACTATAATAATCAATGGCCATTCGTTGCAAATCAGGGTAAAGCGATCGCTCCGGTTCATCCATCAATACCACCGTATTACGCATATTTAGTTTAAACAATGGAGTCGCCGTCAAAATCACTTGTTTGGTTCCTGTACTCCATTTAGAATAAGGTACATTGTTACCCGAGAGGGTATTTACCTGAATAAACTTCACCTCTTCGCTAAACTTGTATTCTGCTTTAGTATTTACTTCCAATTGAAACTGATTCAATACCGGGTTAAGCAAATTACCTAAATCCTCCAAAGGATTGGGGTTTTCACTCTTCCATTGGCGAAATTGCTGTCGAAGTGTTTCAATAGGCATATCATCATTTTCAAGCAAAGCTTCCGAAATTTGTCGGCTGTAATAGTTCCGAGCATCTTCGTATTCCTGCAAATCCAGTAAAATTGATTTCCACAACTCCAGTGGGTTATCAGTCGCAAAATTGTAGATTGTTTTTGTGGCCAACTTTTCTCGTTCGGCAATAATTTTCTCCTTCATATTGTCACTTGTACGGATATTCCGGAGCGGGTTTTCTACCGTTTGTTTTTGCAAAATATTATTGATACTATCTATAGTTTCAGCCGGAAAGTTCACCAACTTGGTATGGTGCTTATCGTAATAGCCTCGCTCTACTAGAGTAGAAAAAAAGCTAGGTAAATCTACTTCAAAATCATCCTTGGGATCATAAATCAAAATTTCTTTGTTGGCGATAAATATTTCCACTAAACGCATATTATCAAAACTCGCCTCAATGGAAAAGTTAAATTTTTGGGGAGGTTTTACCGTATACAATTCAGCTTGTGTGCCATAAAAAAAGTGCAGTAGTACCTGATATAATTGATTCAAAATGGTCGTTTTACCTGTACCACTTTGCCCGATCAAGCACACTTTGTCTAATGGCTGCCCCGCCTTTTTGTGTCCGGCAGGATAGGTCAAATCCAGTTTAAAATCTTGGAATTGCTGAAAGTGAGGTATATTGATCTTACTAATTTTCATAGTTTACTTGTGGTAAATATTGTTTGTTGAAGAAGAATGCTAGAGGTATCAAATCCTTTCCCTTACAATTCAAACAAAGATAAGGTATTCTATCACATATCGGTTCGCCTAAATCTTAATTTTAAGCTCAATCCTTCAATTGACCAAAATCTCCTAAAAACTTACATATCGGATTTTCGTATCACAAAACCAAGGATCACTATCGTATTTGCGAAAAAATAAATATGCTTTTTTTGAGCAATCAAGGTTACCTATTCAAGTTAGTACGTATATAGCATCGTAACTTAGCTCTAGGTTTTGTACAAATGTTAAATTTTTACATTTTTTTAAACCTTTTCAAAAGAGTTGCGTTGGAAATAACGAAAAGATTAGTTTAAGAGATTGTATTTAAGTTTAAATCACTGAAAAACAACAACTTAAAAATTATTTTCAAAAAAGCTTTAAAATAATTTGGAAATGACAATTGCTCTAAACTACCTTTGCAATGTAAACAAAACGGAGGAACAACTTTCAAAAATGAAATTCTTAAACATACATATCGCAGAACTTAGAACATCTTTCGGGATGGGCAGTCAGGAGGTCGATTGGGACCGTTCGGGTGTGTTTAAGTCTAAGTATAGGTACTGAAATAGAACTATATTAAGATATAAACGGAACCCGAACTCAGAAAAGTTCGGGTTTTTTTGTGTCTAAACCTCAAGACTTGACAGGTTTAGTGACAATCTTACACTGAAAATACTTAAAACAATTTACAATAATCTAAACAAAAGATAAAGTAAGATTGGAAAAGTTCAAGTCATCACCCAAAGAGGGTTTGATAAAAATGCCCAAGTAAAGTCAACCGAGCATTTGAGTCCAACACTCTAAACCGCAAAACCGATGAAGTTTAACGTAAAAGCAAAAGGAAGCAACCAAATTACCAATTACGAGGGTGCTCCAGCCTACAAAATGTCGGCTGCTCTCGAACTCTACTCCGTAGTAGTGACCACCTCGTTGAGCAAAACTTATTACGAAGGCGACGGATCAAAACGCATCGAGAGGTTACGCAGCCTGATCAAACAAAATGATCCGCTATTTGTAGCAAAGTTGGCTGTATATGCTCGGGAAAAAATGTACTTGCGGACCGTACCGCTGGTGTTAGTCGTAGAATTGGCCAAGGTACACAATGGGGATGACTTGATTAGCCGATTGGTGAGCCGAGTAATTAAACGAGCCGATGAAATCACTGAGTTGTTGGCTTATTACCAAATGGCCAACCAACGCACAGACATGAAAAAGCTGAACCGACTGTCTAAACAGCTTCAGCGCGGTTTGGCCCTGGCATTCAACAAGTTTGATGAATACCAATTTGCCAAATACAATCGGGCAACCGAAGTAAAATTACGTGATGCTTTGTTTTTGGTACATCCCAAAGCAAAGGATGAAGCCCAACAAGGCTTGTTTAACAAGATTGTAAACGATGGTTTGCAAGTACCCTATACTTGGGAAACCCAACTGTCGGCTTTGGGACAACAAAAATTTGCTTCGGATTCTGAAAAAGCATCTGCGTTTCGTGCCAAATGGCAAGAACTCGTTGAAAGTCAGCGACTAGGGTACATGGCTCTGATGCGAAACCTGCGGAATATGCTTGAGGCAGACATCAGTACTGAGCATATTAATCAAGTAGCAAAACGATTGAGCGATCCAGCACAAGTGGCCCGATCCAAACAGTTACCGTTTCGTTTTTTGGCTGCGTATCGTGAGCTCAAAAATGTAAAATCGACACGAGTAAGTAAGTTACTCAATGCCTTGGAAGCTGCCATACTGGCAAGTGTTCAAAACTTGAAAGGGTTTGAGGAAGATACTGATGTGTTGATCGCCTGCGATACTTCGGGGTCTATGTGTCACCCAATTTCGCCCAAAAGTTCGGTGCAATTGTATGATGTAGGCCTGGTACTGGGAATGTTGTTGCAGTCTCGTTGTCAGTCGGTTATGACAGGAATCTTCGGAAATACCTGGAAAATCATTAACCTCCCTCAACAACAAGTATTGGCCAACGCCAATGAGTTGAAAAGCCGAATGGGAGAAGTAGGTTACGCTACCAATGGCTACTTGGTCATCAAGGATTTGATTAAAAGAAAGCAAAAGGTAGACAAAGTGATGATTTTCACTGATTGCCAATTGTGGAACAGTAATTACAGTGGTGAATCTATCTCGAAATACTGGAATCAGTACAAAAAGATAGCCCCTGGTGCAAAACTTTACTTGTTTGATTTGGCTGGATATGGTCAATCGCCACTAGAAATAAAATCAAATGATGTGGCGCTCATTGCCGGATGGTCCGACAAGATATTTGAAACATTAGAAGCACTTGAAAACGGTGAATCGGCCCTAGGTCAGATTCAGGAAATCAATTTATAGATTCCCCTCTCTCCCCCCAACTCGGGTAGAGAAGGGGGGATTTTAACAAACAAAATCAATTTAGAAATTACTTACAGAATGTTCAATATCGATCAATAAACTCCGAATAAGGGTTGCAATCAATACTCGAACATTCATCGCTAGAAAAAGGCTATTTTGGAACTATTATGTTCATAATAATCTGAAATTATTGAAATTTCAGAAACAATATCAGTGTGTTCTATACACACAAAACGTTCTTTGATAAGTTGTTGATTTATAGGAGTTTATTGTATGTAAAAACTCAAAAGTGAGTATTTATAAACATTACAAAACAACTCAAAATTTGAAATTTAAAACCAAAAGAGTGTCGTAAACGGGGCGCTACTTCGAACTCATAATTCGTCAGTCGCAGGTTCGATTCCTGCCCCCGCTACTAGAGATACATTTTACATAGCGGGGTTACAACCGCTCGTTGCTTGTCACCTCTTTTGTCAAAAAAAAGATTAAAACATCGCGAGTTAGCTTAACGGCAGAGCGCATGACTCATAAGTACGCCCATAGATGGGTTTACAAGCGTTCCTCTTAACGTAGAGG
>CALDJV010001073.1 GCA_937899305.1 uncultured Cytophagaceae bacterium | reverse complement strand
AGAATTCTTGGGAAGACTTGACAAATAATGTACCGCTCACTAATGGTAACCAATACAAATCATTGATCAAATACCTGAGCTCCAAAATGGTAATCTCTAAATGATTGGCAATGGATTCGGTATTACACTCATTGAGTTTACACCCTGCCTCGTGAAAATGCTCTAAGGGGGTATGCGCCGAAAATGAAAAGCGCTCCAGGCGTACTCGAATGTTTTTCTTTTAATAACCCAAGCGAAGGCTTGTTTTGGCCAGATGCCAACAAAGTAGTATCTTGCATATCGTAGATATCTTGTATGTTTACAAAAGCCTCGGGGTAAAGTTTTCTAGGCAATCACCTCGAGGCTATCTTTTACTTAAAAGACATAACAAATATAACACTTAACTTCGTTAATACAATCATATTATCGAAGTTAATCTTCTATTTCATAAGTATAAAGTATTCCAAACTTCCCATAATCATTCATAATACGCACCATACGTTTATGTGATATACGAATACCTTCTTTGTAAAACCCATACTTTGCATCTTTAAGTTTGAGCTTTTCTTCAGTTGATAAAGTAGGAAAAACATTCTCTAAAAACCATTCAAAGGCTTCTTCTACAGTTTGAAACTGGGGCATATTGTTTTATCAAAGTTTATAAAGCATAAAGGTAACGATTTTTCCCCTTTGTTGATCCTTGATTACAAGTGGACACTTTCACTAGATAAAGTCTGCTCTACCTCTCCCGATACTGACAAATATGCCCCCTTGAGAAGCCAATCAGGCACTTTTATCGTATGTTTGTATATAGATTACGTTTCAGACTTGGTAGATTTCGAAAACCTACTGGGCCTGAGTAGTGGTAAAACCTACCACATCGACTCATTAAGTAACAGATATATTATTATATTGCTCAAAACAAATCAAAGAATTACTATGAACAAGATCAAGCACAAAATAATTGTGATTGGGTGTTTGTTTGCCTCTATGAGCTTCATTACAAGTTGTATGACCAACTTTAAGCGTGGAAAGAAGAAGTTTGATCTTCATGAGTTTCACGAAGCAATCCAATATTTTGAGAAAGCCGAAGCTTCAGGCCACCCACCAGTGCAAACCCACTACTATATTGCCGAGGCCTATCGCATGTCCAGTCAAATGGAAAAAGCATTGCCTTTTTATCAAAAAGCCATTCAGGCCCATTCCCGCGAAGACGAGGCCCGTTTTCATTATGCCGAAGCCCTCAAGTTTATGGGGAAATACAAAGAAGCGCATGTACTGTACGAGCAGTACGCCAAAAACGGAAAAAATTATCAATTGCGACGAAAAGCCCGCACCGAGATCAAAAGTTTGGAAAAGCTAGAGAAAATGGTCAAGGAAGAGCACAACTACATTGTGACCAACTGCGAAGGCATCAACACCAATCAGGCCGAGTTTTCGCCTATGATCCACAAGGGTAAAATGGTATTTACCTCGGCTCGTAAAGCGACTATCTTCAAAGGCAATGGCCACGCCTATTTGGGTATTTATTCTCACGATTTCAATCATCCTACCAAGTTTCAGGATGAAGCTACCCTGTACGAAGACGACATCCACCACGACACCGAACACGATGCTTCGCCTACTTTTGCCCACGATGGTTCTTTTATGATTTTTGCCCGTAGTGGTAACCAGAAAAAAGGACGCAAGACCACCGACTTGTTCATTTCTCGTCGCCAGCCTGATGGCACTTGGGGCGAAGCCGAATTGCTCGAGATCAGTTCCGAAAAAGCCTGGGATGCTTGCCCTTCTATCTCTCCTGATGGCAAACGTCTGTATTTTTCATCTGACCGCCGCGGAGGCTATGGAGGTAATGACATTTGGGTAGCCAATCTTACTTCTTCGGGTCGTGCTTATTCTGTACGTAACTTAGGGTCTAAGATCAATACCCGCCATAGTGAGAAATTTCCTTATGTAGACAATCACGGTAAGTTGTATTTCTCTTCTACTGGGCACTGGGGCTTGGGCGGATTGGATTTGTTTGTAGCTACTCGCCGAGGTGGTAAAATCAAAGTGAAAAACCTGGGGGTACCCTTCAACTCTCCTTCCGACGATTTTGGAATCATTTATAATACCGATTCTACTGGTTACTTCTCCTCTAATCGAGAAGGGGGCAAAGGCAACGATGATATTTATCACTTTATCGACAAAACACCTAAAACCAAGGATTTTCGTTATTTCTTAGCCATAGATATTGCCACTGAGGATTCTGTTACTCAAGAAGATATTCCTTTAGCCAACTCTAAAGTTGAGGTGTACGAAGGAAGCATTGGCAATAAAAAACTCATCCATACTTTTACTACCGATGCCAAAGGACGTGTCAAAGAGTTTCCTGTAGAAACTAAAAAAGAGTACGTGATTAAAGCCGGAAATACAGTGGGCAAAATAAAGTACTTGACCAACGAGGCAGAATACAGTATGCTGGGTAGAGAGGCTGATCCGGATGACCCCAAGTATAAAAAGGCCATCAACGACATTCATTTAGAAACCCTCGTGTATCTAAAACCAGTATTGATCAACACCAATACTCCAGTAATGGAAGCCATTATTTATTATGACTTGGATAAATGGGACATCCGACCTGATGCGGCCAAAGAATTGGACAACAAGGTGCTTACCTTCTTGAAAGACAACCCCAAAATTATTGTGGAGCTGGGCTCACATACTGATGAGCGCGGTCCTGATAACTATAACAAGGTGCTTTCGCAAAGAAGGGCCAAGGCTGCAGTAGATTATTTGATCACCAAAGGAATTGAATCGGATCGGATCAAGGCTAAAGGGTACGGGGAAACCGACCTGAAAATAAAAAATGCCAAAACCGAAGCCCAACACCAGGAAAACCGACGTACTACCATCAAGGTAATCGGGGTACTGGATGATTAATTTATAAGTCAATGAAATTTGTAAAATGCTGATGAGTTTATTACTCATCAGCATTTTTTTTGGTCTTTTTTTTAAAACTAAGTCAAAGTCGCGACCTTTGCACTCCTGTAGACCTGTCAGGTTTTGGAAACCTGACAGGCCTGAAGTCTAAAAACGGGATTAAATTATGAGATACGACCAAAGAGGAGTTTCGGCATCGAAGGAAGATGTCCACAATGCCATCAAAAATATTGACAAGGGCTTGTACCCCAAGGCTTTTTGTAAAATCATTCCAGATATTTTGGGCAAAAACGACGACTGGTGCAATATCATGCATGCCGATGGGGCAGGCACCAAATCCTCGTTGGCCTATATGTATTGGCGCCAAACGGGTGATTTATCAGTATGGAAAGGCATTGCTCAAGATGCTTTGGTGATGAACATCGACGACCTACTTTGTGTAGGGGCCACTCAAGACATATTGGTATCCTCAACCATTGGACGTAACAAAAACCTGGTACCAGGAGAAGTCATTGCGGAGCTCATCAATGGAAATGAAGACTTTTTAGCGCTGTTACGCGAACATGGTTTGATGGCTTATAGCACTGGAGGCGAAACAGCTGACGTGGGAGATTTGGTGCGTACCATTATTGTGGATAGTTGTGTGACGGCACGCATGCCACGGGCCGAGGTCATTAGTAACGACCGCATCCAGCCAGGTAATGTCATCGTAGGATTGGCTTCATTTGGCAAGGCTACTTACGAAACTGCCTACAATGGAGGCATGGGCAGCAATGGGCTTACGTCGGCTCGCCACGATGTATTTACCCATGAATTGGCTACTCGTTATCCCGAAAGCTATGACAATGCCATTGCCGATGAATTGGTGTACGTGGGCCAATACCAACTCACTGATGCCATTCCTGAGCGCTATACCAAGCTCAATCAAGGATCTTTTGGTCACACCGAATTGACCACGCTGGATGTGGGTAAATTGGTGCTTTCGCCTACTCGAACTTATGCCCCAATTATGCAGGCCGTTTTTGCCCAGTACCGGGCTCAGATTGACGGAATGGTGCATTGTAGTGGTGGTGGACAAACCAAAATTTTGCATTTTATGGATCAACACCACGTCATCAAAGACAACCTGTTTGAAACCCCAGCATTGTTTCAAATTATCCAGGAAGAGAGCAAAACCGACTGGAAGGAAATGTATAAAGTGTTTAACATGGGACACCGCTTGGAAATATACACGGATGACACTACCGCCCAGGCCATCATTGATATTGCTCGTTCGTTTGAGGTAGATGCTCAAATTATCGGACGAGTAGAGGCCAGCGAAACCCCTCAATTGACAATTCAAACTGAGAAAGGCCGCTTCGAATACACAAAATAGCCTTGATTGTTGATTATTTCACCAACAAACTATTAAATTTGTTTTTTGCAGGAACTTACTTTGGTACAAAAATCGTATCAGATTGATTTTGAGTCGATTCAATCATTATATGACTTGCTCAGAACTTCAAACTTTATAAAATTGTAACGTGAGGCATTGTAGCAAAAGCGGTCTTGTCTCTCGTTACTCCCAAGTAACGAGATTATTATGTTACGAATATTTGTGTCTGCCAAGACATTGTTGGCTACTATTTTAGTATGGCAACTCACCATATTGTCGGGTTTTGGTCAGTCTTTAACCATCTCAGGAAAGGTGGTCAATGAGAAAGACAATACCCCTCTATCTTTTGTCAATGTTATTGTCAACAATAACACGCAAGGAACCACCACCAATATCGATGGCTTCTTCTCGCTGAAGGTAGACGAAAATCAGCTCAAAAAACTAAGCTTCAACTACATCGGCTTTGAGCCTTTTATTTACCACGTAAAAACCAAAGCAGACCTCAAACCACTGCGACGTAAGCTGAACATCACGCTGTATAAAAGCATTGCCAACACTACTGAGAGTGCGGTTTTGGCGGATGTAAATCCAGCCAATGAAATTATTCGAAAAGTATACGCCAACCGAAAAGCAAACAACCCTGCCAAACTCAAATCTTATCAGTACAAGGCTTACCATAAGTTTTATGTCAACCTCAAAAAAGTCATTCCCTCTCAGATAGACTCTTCGGCAAACCTGGATAGTACCGAACGAAAACTAGCGCATTACTTGCAAAAGCATCACCTCTTCTTGAGCGAAGCAGTTACCAAACATCAATATATTTTTCCTAATTACAATCGAAAAACACTTCTTGGCAATCGCCTATCGGGTATTCCAAAACCAGGTTTTGTAAACATTGCCCATCAGTTCCAACCGTTTTCTTTTTATCAAGAACACATTGAAGTATTTGGTAAAAAATACCTGAATCCGATTAGTCGCAATAGTCATAAAAAATATTCATTCGAGATTAGTGATACTTTGCTCATTGGAGAAAACAGCATTTATGTCATTAGTTTCTCTCCTTTGTACAACAAAAATTTCGAGTCTCTCAAAGGCGTACTGTACATCAACACCGATAAATATGCGATTCAAAATGTGGTATTTGAGCCAGTAGATGCCTATCAGGCCAATAGTTTTCGCATCCAGCAAGAGTATCGCCTACTAGAAGACAAGTTTTGGTTTCCAGTACAATTAAGCATGGACATTATTTTTAGGGACAAAAGCCTGGGAAAAAGACCCATGGTAGGCACCATGCGTACATTCCTACACGACATACAGCTTTTCCCTCCGTTGCGCCGTAAAGATTTTGATAAAATCACCTTTTTGGTAGATCCAATGGCTAACAAGCGAGATCAGGAGTTTTGGCAACAACAACACCAAAGCCATCCCCTGACTCCCAAAGATCAACTGACTTATACTTACGTTGATACCGTCAATAACCAACGCTTGACCAAACGTTTCTTTAAGGTTTTAGAGACCGTTTCTTATAATAAACTTACCTACAAGTTTTTGGATTTTAAAGTAAGCGAAATGGTGAGGTACAATGCCTATGAAGGGCTAAGGTTGGGAGCTTATTTTTCTACCAATCAAGAAGTATCCGAAACTTTTCAAGGTAATGGCTATTTGGCTTATGGTTTCAAGGATGGTAACCTGAAATATGGAGTATCACTGGGTGTCCAAAACTTTTTTCAAATGTTTGACCCTCAGGTGGGCTTGTATTTTTCAAAAGATGTATCTGAACCCGCCAACCTTGATTTACTCGCGCCCCAGCAGTGGTTTTCCAATAATTACCTGCGTAGTTTTCTAACCGCTCGTATGGATCAGGTACAAAAGCTGGGTGGGTATTTGAAAATGCGCCCGTATCGTAACTTACAACTGATATTCAACTTTGAAAACCGACGCATTGATCCAGCTTATAGTTATGAGTTTTTGGAACCCTCCAACAACAATCCAGCTGATTTTCGACTCAAAAATGAATTCAACATTACCGAGGCTTCTATTGGTTTGCGTTTTGCCTATCGGGAATCTTATTTGAAAAACGGACGCCATCAAGTGTACTTGGGTACGCAACTCCCCGTAGTACAATTCAATTACAAGCGAGGACTCTCCAATGTCTTGAATAGCGAGTATGATTACTACAAAATAGAAGGACAAGCTACCTATCGTTTTAGCTTTCCTCAAACGGGTACTACTACCATTCAGCTTCAGGGCGGACTCGTGAAAGGGGATGTTCCTTACCCCGTAT
The DNA here is from genome assembly GCA_937899305.1 of uncultured Cytophagaceae bacterium. Classification (GTDB taxonomy): domain Bacteria; phylum Bacteroidota; class Bacteroidia; order Cytophagales; family Microscillaceae; genus Microscilla. The sequence continues at coordinate 801 of CALDJV010001073.1, read as the reverse complement.
TGTATAATGGTAGAGGGGGGTTTACCAATGTTCCAGTTTTGATTCCAGAAAATTTTCAGGTAATGGGACCTTATGAGTTTGTCTCCGACCGTTTTTTCAACATCTTTATCCAACAAAACCTGGGGCGTTTACTTTACCGTACCCAATCACGTTGGTTTCAGCCTGAACTCATCTTAACCCATAACATGGGGTTTGGTAATTTGGCCAATGCTGATCGTCATGCCAACCTTGAGTTCAAAACAATGGAAAAAGGTTATTTTGAGAGTGGTATTTTGCTAGATAAACTTCTACGCCTTACTTACTTCGATTTGGCCAATCTCAATGTAGGCACTGGGCTTTTCTACCGCTATGGCGCCTACACCAAAAAAGGCTTGGAAAACTTTGCCTGGAAAGTCACCCTGGGTTTTTCTTTTTAAAAAATGGAGCCACGATTGAGTGAAAAACGCAATATGTTATGCAATAATCGGCTAAAGGCTCGGTTTAACAATACAACCATCAATTAATCATTTACCACAATAAAACGAGTTCTTAACAATTGTTGCCCTGTATTGACTTCTAAAATGTAGACTCCTCCTGGTAACTTTTGCAACGTTTGAACGCTCATTTCTGCACCAACTGCTACTTGCTTTTGTTGGTGTACAACATGCCCTTGTGCATCATAAATTTTAAGCCCTACTTTAGCATCAGTGGTCAGTCCCGTCAATTGTATGCCAATCACTCTCCCTTTGATAGGATTTGGGCTCACTGCCAAACTTAGTTGTTGTTTCTCATCTAGGTTGATGCTTTGCAAAGGCGAATAAG
>CALDJV010001072.1 GCA_937899305.1 uncultured Cytophagaceae bacterium | reverse complement strand
TACAAATTAGAAACATAAATTGGGAAACTTATTTTTGTTTCATCCCTAAGTAAATATATTTATCATCTCTTGACCTTTGCCCGGTTGAGAAATTTAACCAAGGTTACCAAAAAACAACTTGAAAATATGGGAATCACCTACGATATCGAGAAAGATGCTTTTTTTAAATCCGGAATTAAAAAAGGAATAAACAAAGTAGTCATCAATTTATTCAAAGCCAATAAGCTTTCCCTCGAGGAAATTGCCCAAGTTTCTGAATTGAGCATTGAAGAAGTAAAGAAAATTGTAAAAGAGATTCAGTCAAAGTAACATGATTTTTGACTAGTTTAATGAAGTTTAATTCACTGGGTAAATGCCTCACCTCTTGACCTTTGTCCGGTTGAGAAATTTAACCAAGGTTACCAAAAAAACAACTTGAAAATATGGGAATCACCTACGATATCGAAAAAGATGCTTTTTTTAAATCAGGGGTTGAAAAAGGAGAAACAATCGGAATTAAAAAAGGGGAAACAAAAAAAGCACAAAAAGTAGTCATCAATTTATTCAAAGCCAATAAGCTTTCCCTCGAAGAAATTGCCCAAGTTTCTGAATTGAGCATTGAAGAAGTGAAGAAAATTGTAAAGGATATTCAGTAAAAGTAAAACAATTGTTGATTAGTTTAATCATCAGTTAAACAAAGCTTAATTCACTTGGCAAATGCCTCATCCCTTGACCTTTGCCCGGTTGAGAAATTTAACCAAGGTTACCAAAAAACAACTTGAAAATATGGGAATCACCTACGATATCGAGAAAGATGCTTTTTTTAAATCCGGAATTAAAAAAGGAATAAACAAAGTAGTCATCAATTTATTCAAAGCCAATAAGCTTTCCCTCGAGGAAATTGCCCAAGTTTCTGAATTGAGCATTGAAGAAGTAAAGAAAATTGTAAAAGAGATTCAGTCAAAGTAACATGATTTTTGACTAGTTTAATGAAGTTTAATTCACTGGGTAAATGCCTCACCTCTTGACCTTTGTCCGGTTGAGAAATTTAACCAAGGTTACCAAAAAAACAACTTGAAAATATGGGAATCACCTACGATATCGAAAAAGATGCTTTTTTTAAATCAGGGGTTGAAAAAGGAGAAACAATCGGAATTAAAAAAGGGGAAACAAAAAAAGCACAAAAAGTAGTCATCAATTTATTCAAAGCCAATAAGCTTTCCCTTGAGGAAATTGCCCAAGTTTCTGAATTGAGCATTGAAGAAGTGAAGAAAATTGTAACGGAGATTCAATAAAAGTAAAACAATTGTTGTATAACCTATGATATCAGCGATGGCTTTCATTTGATCTCCTTATCGGTAAGACCAAATGAGGGAAGGAAAATAGCCCCAACTATAAAATCAAAAACCAACTTTTATCAATCAAACTGAATCTATCCCCCGTGAACCTCGAACTGATAAAAAAAGCAATCAAAAAAGTTGTCCGCTTCAAACCTGAAGAGTTTGATCAATTTGCCCAACAAGTAAAACTGATACAACTTGCCAAAAACGAAATCTGGGAAACCAGAGGCAGGGTTTCGCAGCAGATGGGTTTTGTCAACCAGGGCATACTGAGAGAATATCGAGTAAAAAACGACGAAGAATTTATTCAACAGTTTTATGCAGAAGGCGATTTTATGGGCAACTACATCAGTTATCAGAGTAATACTCCTTCCGAAACGACCACCGTAGCCATCGAGGCTTGTGAAATATTGCAAATCCCCTTCAAAACCTTAGAAACGCTTGCTTCTCAAATACCTGATATTCAAATATTTAGCGAACACATTGGGCAACACAAACTCCATCAAATCCATCAACGCGCTTCTTCTCTATTGACCGAAACACCCGAAGAACGTTACCACCAATTCCTCAAAAATCAGCCTGAGCTACTTCAGCGCATTCCTCAATATTTTATCGCCCAATACCTGGGAATTACCCCAATGAGCCTGAGTCGGATCAGGAAAAGGATTTTTATTAACAATGGTTAATGAAAAAGTAAAGCGGGTGCCTTTTCTTGCAAAAAAAACATCTATGAAAAAGCTCGCTCGTATTTTATACCTTCTGATTGGCAGCCTGTTTCCCATCCTCATTGGTGCATTACACACTGTGGTACACTTTGCTGATCTCACTACCCCACAAGTAAAAATATTACTCAATAAATCCATTCCAATTATGGGAGAAAATCAAGTCATATGGAACACTTGGGGATTGATGAGCTTTATGATGGGCATTTCGTTTATCATCTTGGGTTTGCTTAACCTCGATACATTGTACAAACATCGCCAAAACTACCCATCTATCCGAGGTATTATCATTATGATGGCATATCTTGGTTGTGTGCTCTATGCCAGCATTACCTATCAGGCCACCCCACAATTCTACGGAGGTATTTTAGGCCTGTTGATGGCAGTGTTTTGCCTCGTACTTACCTTAAAGGGACAACTTAAAGGGACAACCTAAAAGCAAGGCAATTACTCCACAGTAAAGCGTTGTCTGTTACTACCCTACCTCAGCGTTTTCTTGACTAATCAATTCCATCGTATCCAGGTTGAGCGCACATAGTCTGCCCAATTCTACCGAACCCATTTGCGAAAAGACACAGCCATTATCCAAAGGGATCAAGTGACGGGCTCGCTCAACTTGGTGGCGGATATCATAAATACTGGTAGGTGTATGCCCAAATACAATTTTGCGTTGTTTAAAATTTTCAAAAATCTCCTGTAACGCTGGATCTTGAGGAGGGTTCTGTTCGTACAGCATCCAGTGAATCTCCATATTCCTAATCCAAATCATACTATGTACATCCTGAAATGGGTTACGCCGCTTGAAGTTGAACCCAGCATGCACCAAATAAAAATCTTCTAACTCATAACAAAAAGGCAACGAATTGAAAAAATCCCAATAAGCAGGCACCACTTTTCCGTATTCATCTACTAAGTTCTGCGTATTATTCTCTATTAGCACGTTCTTGAGTCCTTCGGCACTTTCCAGTTGATAATCATCCAAAAACATTTGCTCATGATTTCCTCTTAAAGGAAATATCTGGAAACCTTTGTCTTCAAGCTCAAACACATAATCCAACACCGCAGCACTATCAGGACCTCGATCAATAAAATCTCCTAAAAAAAACAAATGATCTTCTTTTTGTAAAAGAAGTCGTTTTTCAATTAACTTTTTCAGCGTTCGGTGACATCCATGCACATCACTAATCACCAGTCTCCGTCCCTCCGAGGGCTTCTCAACGCCTATTTTTATATTTTCTTCATCCATCTGTAATGTCATTAAGCGAGCAAGTTAAATAGTGTCAGTCAAATTAGAAAAACTTCCCCTCAGAGGTTTTTGTATATTTCACTTTCAACGTTTAAACTAATACTCCCCTCTCTCTTGCAAAGTTGCCACAAAACGCACAAAGTCCATTGATTCTATGGCAAAACACCTCATCTTTGGAACAAAAAACACAAAAAACAAGAAAAAATAGTATTTTTACTATTGAGAAAATCAAACATCATTTTCAATAAATGAAAGCTGTACATGAACGCAAATGATTATTTAACTCCTGAGGAAATTAAAACGCTCACCCAAAAAAATGATTGGAAAGGATGGTGGATGGTGCTCAACATTTGGGGAGGCATCGCTCTTTTGTTTGCAATGGTGGCCCTGTTTCCCAATGCCTTGACTATTACATTGGCCATCATACTATTGGGTGGACGTCAATTGGCATGTGCAATTCTGATGCATGACATGGCACATCGAGCCGTTTTTAAATCTGCCAAATTGAATATTTTTGTGGGTAATTGGTTAGGGGGGTATCCCGTCATTAACGATTGTGTACGTTATCGTCCTTATCATATCAAGCACCATGTCAATGCCGGAACCGCCAAAGACCCTGATCTATCGCTTACCTTTGGCTACCCTACCTCAGTCCTGAGTTTTATTCGTAAAGTAGTGCGCGACTTGGGAGGTTTAACCGGGATTAAAACCCAATTGGGAGTCGCTTTAATCAACTTTGGCTATCTGGAATATACAGCGAGCAAACAAACCAAAAAAATTGATCAGACCAACCGTAGCCTTTGGAACATACTCACTACTGGTGCTCATTATTATTGGAAGCCCCTCCTTGTCAATGGTTTGATTTGGTTTATTTTATGGCTATGTGGAGCAGGTTGGGTATTTTTACTGTGGGTAGTCGCCTTGTTTACCACGTTTAATTTTTCATTACGCATTCGCTCTATTGCAGAACATAGCATGGTGCCCAACCCCGAAGATGACCACCGCAATACCCGTACTACGTATGCTACCTGGTGGGAAAGGCTCCTATTTGCCCCTAACCACGTAAACTACCACGCTGAACATCACTTATTGATGACTGTTCCTCCTTATAATCTGCCTAAAATGCACCAAATGCTCAAAGAACGAGATTTTTACCAGAAAGGTGTACTGGCTCAAAACTATTGGGAGATCATAAAAATGGCGATGGGTAAAAAGCCATTGTTTACCAAGGTTCATTGATCCATTTTTATCTTGTAACAATCATCATCGGATAGTCTCCCACAATGAAAATAACCTAACAGAATGTCTTGCCATTTTTGATGTTTAAGCTAGCAACATCAAAAATAAAAGGCTACATTCATCCATAGAATTCATCTTTCAAAACCAATCAATGCAAAGTCTTATGAAAAAGTACCTATTGCTCATACTATGCTTTTCTATTCCTTTTTCACCTGGTTTTATCAGCCTACCTACCCCTGCTCCCCAACCTACTTGGGGATTTTTTGCTCACCAACGCATCAACCGTTTGGCCGTATTTACACTTCCTCCCGAGATGATCACTTTTTATAAAAACTTCATTGTGTACCTTACCGAAAATGCGGTCAATCCTGATGCACGTCGTTATGCAGTAAAAGGCGAAGCTCCTCGACACTTTATAGATGTAGATGTGTACGATCATCAGTATAATGACAGCGCAGCATATAAAATGCCACGCCGTTGGAAAGATGCCGTGGCCAAACATACCGAAGATACCTTACAAGCTTATGGCATTGTACCCTGGCATGTATACGTAATGAAAAACCGCCTTACCAGTGCCTTCAAAAGAAGAGATGCGGCCAGTATTTTACGCCTTTCGGCTGAAATTGGTCATTATATTGCCGACTCGAATGTACCACTACATACCACCGAAAACTACAATGGGCAACTTACCAACCAAAAGGGCATTCACGGCTTTTGGGAGTCACGCCTGCCCGAGCTTTTTTCAGACGATTATAACTTTTTCGTAGGCAAAGCCCAATACATCAAAAATACTCAAAAAGCAGCCTGGCAAGCAGTGATCAATGCCCATGAAGCTTTAGATTCCGTACTAAAATTTGAACGAATCGTCACCAAAAAGTTCTCAGCTGATAAAAAATACACCATCGAGGAACGCAATGGTGCTAACATACGGACTTATTCTAAACAATTTTCGGCAGCTTTTCATAACATGCTGTCTGGGCAAGTAGAACGTCGCATGCGAGCCTCTATCAAAATGGTTGGTGACTTTTGGTATACTTGCTGGGTAGATGGAGGGCAACCAGATTTGACCAAGTTTCTCGATAAGCAATATCTCGAGCAAGAAAACAAACGCTTGGAAGAGGAAAGGCGGCAATGGCTGGAAAAACGTCAAAATAAAAAAATAAAAACCCGATCCCATGAAGTGGCTTTCGGTAGAAAAATCATTCAAATGCCTCACCGGGGATGCTGTCATACCTACACTCGTTATTATGCCTATTTGAGGAAAAAACTCAACGATTCTAAGAAAAGAATAAAACGCTGATTTTCAGTGAAACTATACCTACCTTACTAGAGTTTATATTAAAAATGAATGTTGGATACCAAGTATTGTTATTTTACCCACTCAAGGTAGGCAAAAATCAAGTACATTTTACTTGCAGTTCACCGTTCAAACACACGCTAACTCATAAGCACTCCAGTTTCTTCAGGGAGCGTAAAACTTTACATTTAAATTGCATGTTTATGGACGAATCTCATCAAAATACCCAAACCTTGATCAAAGATCAAGGTAAACCCAGAATTGTAATAGTAGGTGGTGGATTTGGAGGGTTGGAATTGGTCAAAGGATTGCGCAAGCTGGATGCTCAGGTCATACTTTTTGACCGTTACAACCATCATACTTTTCAGCCCTTGCTGTATCAGGTGGCTACCTCAGGGCTAGAAACAGGCTCCATTGTTTATCCTTTTCGTAAATCGTTCAATCGTCAAAAAAACTTTTACTTCCGTTTGGGAGAAGTGACCCATATCGATGCAGACAACAATCGGGTAGAAACCTCTATTGGGAGCATCCGTTATGACCACTTGGTGATTGCTACTGGAGCTACTACCAATTATTATGGAATGAAAGACATCGAGAAACACTCGGTACCTTTGAAAGAAATTTCGGATTCGATTCTTTTGCGCAACAAGATCATCAAAAACTTTGAAAATGCCCTGCTTACCAGTGATGATGAAATGCGCAATAGTTACATGGATTATGTGATTGTGGGGGGAGGACCTACTGGAGTGGAAGTAGCCGGTGCCCTGGCCGAGCTCAAAAAACACGTATTTCCTAAGGATTATCGGGAACTCAACCTCATGGAAATGGACATTCACCTGGTAGAGGCTGGGCCGAGGCTTCTAGGCGCAATGTCTGAAAAATCGGGCAACAAAGCACAACAATTTTTGGAAAAAATGGGGGTAAAAGTACACCTCAATGCAATGGTAAAGTCATATGATGGGTATCGAGTACAATTTACCCAAAATGACCAGCCTCAGGAGTTAATCAGTAAAACTTTACTTTGGGCAGCAGGGGTAAAAGGTGCTCCTATCGACGGCATCAAAGCCGAAAGTTTGATAAGAGGCAATCGTCTAAAAGTCAATAAATTTAATCAGGTAGAAGATTATGAAAATATTTACGCCATTGGCGACATTGCGGCCATGGTAGATGAGGACACCCCCAAAGGCCACCCCATGATGGCTCCTCCTGCAATGCAGCAGGGTCGTTTGCTGGCCAAAAACTTCAAAAATAAGCTGCAAAATAAACCCCTAAAACCATTCAAATACTATGATAAAGGCTCAATGGCTACCATTGGGCGCAACAAAGCGGTAGTAGAAATGCGTAGTGGACAAAAAACCCAAGGATTCGTAGCCTGGATCATATGGATGTTTGTGCATTTGATGTACTTAGTAGGTTTTCGCAATCGCCTCGTCGTATTTATCAACTGGTTTATGAGTTATTTTAGCTATGATAAGAGCAATCGTCTGATTATTGGAAGAACCGGGGTAGAAGATTTTATGGAAAAAAATGAGCCTCTGGAAACCACTAATA
>CALDJV010001071.1 GCA_937899305.1 uncultured Cytophagaceae bacterium | reverse complement strand
GGATATTGTCCTGCTGTAGAAAAAAATGAAAGGCTTAGTGAAACCTAGTTGTTCATATTTTAACCTGAATTCTGCAACTGGTATTTATCAAAAATAAACAAATTTTTGACCTGCGAAAGGTCAGTTACTGATATTAAAAATGGCGCACCTTAGCAATACAGTAAGATGCACCATTTCTTTGAAACTGCACTCAATTAATCTGGCCTAAAAGGCAATTCCCAAACCATATTGAGCCCTGATTCCAATGGTATATATTCCGTTCAATTCAGGGCTCAGAGTAGTATAACCTTCCAGACTGATGACCCCACTACCCAATTTCATTCGCCCCCCCAGGTGAAAATAAATACCTTGCATAGGAATCACCGCTTTAGAAAAATCAGGAGTAATCGTAGGGTCAGTAACGATCTCATCAATGACTCGATTAAGTTGGTTGACATTGATGAGGTTGATGTTAGAATAAGTGTAACCGATTCCCATAAATCCACCAAATTGATTCAGTGTATTTCGAGTAGATCCAGCCCCCAGATTCAAGTTAAACGACAAATTGGTAGCAAAAGCCAATGATTGTTTTTCCAAATTGCGGGAAATTAAATTGCCAAACAACAAGTCATTATTGAGATTGATAGAAAAACTACTGCTACCATCACCAGATTCGTCAAAAAAATTGAGGCGTGGAGAATAATTGATGCCATAAAATGCCTGAGCATCTGTAACTTCGACCGTAGATACGCTACTGGTATTTACACCAAATTCATACCTCAGGAAAAGGCTACTAAGGCCTGCTTCATGCATCAATTCAATTTTGGTCTGGGCTTGCAATTTTGTTATAAAAGTAATGCAAATAAATAAGATCAGTACACTACACTTTTTCATTATGTTGTTAATTCTATTTATAGATGATTAGGTGGGGAGTATCATTCCCAATTGGTAAAACAGAAAAACCACCCACATTTTACAGTCTCTACAATAGGCAAACTTTTAGGGTTTTTTGGTCTGAGAGAAACGTAAACTGGATGAGATGATTCTTTGTTTCACTTTAGTAACGTTTTCAAAACAAGTATCTGATTTGAACTTCTGTCTGAATTAGCTCAAGTTGAGATCCAATTTTGTCTCTTGTTTGTACTAGCTATTGTTCCGTTACGCCCATTGTTGCATTGTTAAATGGCTGAGTGAAGCGTCCACTTTTCACTCTACGTTTTTCATTTTTCATTCAATCAATGGACTATGGACTAAAAACTATGAGCTACTAACTAAACTTTATGTAATAAGGCTGGCAAATGATTTTTGTATTGATTATTAACCAAAAATCTGTCCAATAAAGAACGAATACTATAGGTGGGATATTTTTGAAAAATGAAATAAAAAAAAACAGGCAACTAATAATTGCCTGTTTGTAAAATTATGAAGAATGAGTTCAAGATAAAATGTCAAAACTTAACGTGGCACTTTTAAACAAACGAGTTAAAAATTTATTAATAGTCAGGCTATTGCAACATTTTTCACGTGGCTTATCTAAAATTTTATTCATCCCAACCAATTACTTGTGATCGTGATGTAATTAGTTTTGCAAATCAGGTTAAAGTCAGCAAGTTATATCGATTTCATTCTAGAAAAACAATTTCTTAAAGGTGCAATTATCTATCAAGTTTTACGTTAATAGCTTGCATGCCTTTTTTACCACGGGTTTCTTCATAAGTTACTTCGTCGTTCTGAAACAACTGATCCTGGGTGTCAGAAACGTGAAAAAAGATGTCTTGGCCAGTATCTGCATTAGTTATAAAGCCATAACCCTTGTCTTCTTTGAAAAATTTTACAACTCCTTTGTTCATTGTATTACTAAATTAAAAAAATAGGAAAACACCAGCCTTTATTTTAGTTGATAAAGGCCCACATTCTCCTTACTTAAACTAAATTTCGGTTAAAGATACGATATTTGTTGAATGATGAGTACTTTGACAATGAATTTGTTGTAAAAAAAAAACGATTGATAATAAACGATCTTTTGTCGTTACAATCCGTGTTGCGAAAAAGGTCAATTCAGGAGTTTAAAGGAACAATTTCACAGTTTTTGATAAATAGTAATCATACTTGAAAAGCTTGTTTTGAACTCAGTCAGAAGTTCAAAACAAGCCTTTTTACTAATAAAACAATGAACTATCTTCTAATACGCATTACTTTAATAGAAGAAACCCGGTCATTCCATTGGTTACCTACAAAAACCGACGAACCAACAAAGTCGCGGTATCTACCTTTAAAATTAGCGTGTTCATACACCCTTACTTTATATCCTCTGGGTACTTTGATCGAACTCAATTGATCATTGCCAATTCGTAGCTGCCCCATATTGTAGTTGCCCACGCCCAATGCTTGGTATTTACCTTTGAAATCACGATGCACATATATCTTGATAGGTCGTAAACTATTCCTGTTTGTATTGCTTCCTCCATTCCCCCCGTAACTTCTCTTGCCTCGATATTTCTGAAGGGTTTGTACAAATTTCCTTGCATTTTGATATCCCACTTCCCGTCCGGTGAGGTTTCCGTTGGCATCAAAAAACAAAATTGTAGGGTAGGCCCTTACTCGATATCGTCGGGCGATGTTTCGTCCTTCTCCTTTTTCAGCATCCAATTTATAAGCTACAAAATTACGGTTGGCGTAGCTTCCTACCGACGAAGCACTGAAAGTATTTCTTGTCATAGACTTACAAGGGCCACACCAAGTAGTGTATACATCCACAAAAAACGGTTTTCTGAGCCTTCTGGCTCGTGTTTTTAGGGCATTCCAATTTCCTTTGTAAAAATTAACTCCTGCCGAGTTGTAACTACTTCCTCCACCCACGATTTTGGTACGACCTCCATATTTTCGCATCGTCCCCATAAATTTACTTGCATTCTGATACCCCACCTGACGGCCTTTGAGTCGTCCTTGATGATCAAAAAACAGAATGGACGGATAAGCACTTACCCGGTATTTCCGAGCTAATCGTGGTCCTTCTCCGCGTTCGGCATCTAATTTATAAGGAACAAAATTTCTATTTGCATACGTACCTACCTGAGCATTGGAGAACGTATTGCGGGTCATAGCTTTGCAAGGGCCACACCAAGTAGTGTATACATCCACAAAAAAAGGTTTCTTTTCCCGACGGGCTTTTGCCAACAAGGCATTCCAATTTCCTTTATAAAAAGAAATCCCGGCACCATTTGTCGCGGTGAGGGCTTTTGGACCTTTGGCCATTGCTAAAGTGCCAAAGGTCATCAACAAAGAAAAAATAAACAATCGTTTCATAATGAGTATTTGAATGAATAGGTTTTGTTTGGTTCATCGTTTTTTGGTACAACATCCAGCACAAATGATTCATAAAGACAAGAATCAAAGTTTTGGCTTGAGCATACGTGCTACTAGAAACTTTTCGTTTGTGGATGCACAAGCGAAGACGATCTCATCATTGGCTTGATTGCCAATGCTAGCCAAAATGCCTGGTAATAGGAATTTGAATAGTAACTGGAAAATGGGTACTACCAACGATCCAATTTGTGGGTACTGTTTCGGTTTTTTTGAGGAGAAGATAAAGGGAGGCTTTGATTCGGTTGCTAAGTATTTATTGTCTAGAATCGAGGTAGTTTTTGAAACATTACCTCCCGTGGGGTTTTCATTTCATAAAAAATACAATGAACTCAGTTTTTCAGAGCACGATAAGTTTTCGACAAGAAAACCCCAAATATGAGTAGATTTAAATCATATAAAATTGTTTAAAAAGTGGAACCATGCCTTTTGTCTCAAAAATTCTAATTTTCTAAAATGGTATACTAAAATCTAAAATCCTTACGTTTATTCTAACGGCTTTTACTTGTCAAACGTTAGGAAATTACTAGAATAATACTGTTTTATTATAGTTTCAAACCGTTTTGTTCTATAAAATGTACAATTTAGTCGATGAAGTGCCCTTTTATCAAACTGGTAATTTCATCGCACAATTGGGAACGATCAAACAGGGATAGAGCCAAATTACGAGCGTTTTGCTGATATTGATGAAGCAGTTGTCTATTTTTTAGAAAAGGGCTCAATTGATTTAAAAACGATTCAGGGTCGTTGGGATGGGCATAAAAACCGCAAGCATATTGTTCTACCAATTCCTTGAGCCATCCTTCGGTATTGACAATAGTGAGTCGTCCCATGGCCAGTGAGTCAAAAAATTTATTAGGACTACAGGTAGTCAGTACGGGTTTTTGCAAAAAAGAAGTATACGTGGCCTGAGACTGGGCCAACATTGTTTTCACCCCTTGTTTATTAACCGGTTTTGGGAAGTAAACATTGGTTAAATGAGCTGCCTTGGATCGAATGTGTTCTAGCTGTTTGCCTTCTCCTATGATCCAAAATTGCACTTGATCAAGGCCTTTTTGTTGGGCCAGTTGGGCAATGTCTATCAAATATTCCAAATGATTGGCGGGGCCTATAGTTCCCAGATAGCTCACTACAAACTTTTCGGTAAACCTGGGTTGGATGCTTTCTTCTGCTTCAAAAAAGTCATTGTCTGCCATGTTGGGAATCATCTTAATTTTATGAGGCGCCACTTTTTGGGCGATGGCTTGTCGCATGCCAGGTGAGAGGGCAATGATTTGTTCGGCTTGTTGGTAAATATTGCCTTCAAGTTTGAACAGTGCTTTTTGCAACCAAAGTGGTTTGATGATCCCCATCTCAATGGGAGCTTGAGGCCAGAGGTCTCGCACTTCGAAAAAATAAGGGATTTTTCGTTTGCGCTTCAAACGCAAGGCTACCCAACCTACCGTAAGCGGAGTGGAGGTGGCATAGCAGAGTAGGGGAGTGTGATGATTTTGTCGGGTTATTTTTTTCATCAATCGATAACTCCTCCAAGTAAATTTTAAAAAGGCCCATACTCGGGCAATCGTACCCAAACTATTGTTGTAGCGTATGGGTAAATAATGCACTAAGACCCCTTTGATGGATTTTTTCTGATATTTGTTGTTGTTATGAGAGGTCACTATCTCTACCTCAAAACCAGCCTGAACCAATGCCATGGCGATGTGATAAGAGCGGATGGCACCTCCTTCTTCAGGAGTTTTAAAGTACTGATGTAAGTAGATGATTTTCAAGATGAAAAAGAAGGAAAATTAATTTCTAACCATTGGTTCAGCAAGAAAACGGCCCATATTTCCGAGGTATAATCTCGTTTTTGCCTCATATGCAGTTGGAGTATTTTCTGAAAACCATCAAAATGTACCCATCTATAAATGGGTGATTCAAGCGATTTTAAACGATTTTCTATCCAAGAGAGTTTTCCTTGAGATAGCCAATAACCAAAAGGCATCCCAAAGCCTTCTTTGGGCCGTTGCACAAATACTTTGCCCCCTCTCTTGAGCAGCCACTGCTTTAGCAAACTTTTACGGCCTTGTTGTAATAAGTCAACTGGATTCAAGCGGTGAAGTTGGTGATAAAGTGCCTGCGATAAATAGGGTACTCTGACCTCCAAACCATGTTGCATAGACCGGGCATCGGTCAGAGCCAATACATCTTGGGCTAAAAAATGCCGTTGATCGTAATGCAAACACCATTTTAACCATTGATTGGGAGTGTTGGGGGAAGGATTCGGTGAGCACTGAGCAAGTACTAAGGGAGACTTCAACGGAATATCACTTAGTTGGGTGAAATTGCGAAATGTGGTAGCAGGTGAGGAGTCAATGTTTTGCGCCAATTTTCGAATCAATCTCATTTTTTTTCGCCAAGGATGGGCAAATCCATCCAGGGGTAGTTTATTAAATAGGTTTTTCCCAGTAGCTAAACCGTTGAAAAGCCGTTGATTTTTGAGGTACTTATAAAAAGCCAGATGACGGTTATAACCCGCGAATAGCTCATCTGCTCCAGCACCCGATAACACTGCTTTTACTGACTTTTGGGCGAATTGAGCCAATAAATCGGTTAAAAAGAGCGCGCCATCTCCAATGGGTTGATCCAAGGAGCGCACCCAGGTGCCAAAGCCCTGAAAATCAGTAGGTTTTACCAGTAATTCTTGATGGCTACTGCCAAATTGCTTGGCGGCCAAACGTGCATAGTGATAGTCATATGTACCAAAGTTGGCTTCTCGTGCATCATTGATCAGACTAAAAGAAGGAAACGATTTTATCCCAAGTTCTTGAATCATACTCAGCAAGAGCGTAGAATCAATTCCGCCACTCAAAAAAATACCCATTGGTACATCGGCTTTTAGCTGCTGCTCTACCGAAGTCAACAGCAATGCCTCCAAATCAAGAGGAGCAATGGGTTCTGGAGAGGCCAAACTCAAATTTTGTAACTCAACTTTGGCCCATCGCTGCTTGGATAGATCAAAAACCATCGGAGAGTCCACTTGATAAATGTCTTGATAGAAGGTTTGAGGTGCTTGAGCAAACCTATAAGTAAGATAATGAGAGATTTGGGATTCATTGAGGCGAGGTGTCGTCAGGTTTGCGTTTAGTATGCCTTTTATTTCAGACGATACCAACAAATACTGCTCATCGTTGTAATAATACAAGGGTTTGATGCCAAACGAATCTCGACCCAAAAAAACTTTTTTCCCTTGGAGGTCTATCCACACAAAAGCGAACATCCCTTCCAATTGTTTGACACCATCCATTCCTTGCTCTATCAACCAATACAACAATACTTCGGTATCAGATTGTGTTCTAAATGGGTATTTATTTTTGAGTTGATTTCTCAGTGATGCGTCATTGTAAATTTCACCATTGAAGAGTAGCACATGGTGCTTATCGTAGGAATAAAAGGGTTGATTGGCCTGGTCACTGAGGTCAATAATTTTGAGACGATGATGACCCAGAAATACCTGAGTAGAAGCGATTTGTAATACATCACAAAAACTTCCATCAGGCCCTCGGTGGCGGGTGGCCTGATTCATCTCCTGAATGGGTTTCCGGTCTAATTTTTTCTGCTTGTCAATGATCAAATTAATTCCACACATGAGTAGTCATTGCTATGCACTGTTTTTGTTGGCTATATTTTTTTCATAGTAACGACAAAAATCAGTCAAAGCACATTCTCCACACTTGGGACTGCGAGCGAGGCATACGTAGCGTCCGTGTAAAATGAGCCAGTGATGTGCTTTAGGTATCAGCTCATCTGGAATGTATTTTATCAAGGTTTTTTCTACCTCCAATGGCGTTTTGAGGTTTTGATTGACCAAGCCCAAACGTTTAGAAACCCGGAAAACGTGGGTATCCACTGCCATGGTAGGCTTATTATAAATGACTGAGGCAATCACATTGGCAGTTTTGCGTCCTACACCAGGTAGTTTTTGCAAATCCTCGATGGTTTTGGGTATTTCAGATCCAAAATCATCTACCAACATTTTGGCCATTCCCAGCAAATGCTTGGTTTTATTATTGGGGTAAGAGATACTTCTGATGTAAGGGAACAATTCATCAAAATAACTTTCTTTGAGTAGTTCAGGGGTAGGAAACTTCTCAAAAAGCGCTGGAGTGACCATATTCACCCTTTTGTCAGTGCACTGAGCGCTCAATATCACCGCTACTAGCAGTTCGTATGGGTTGCGGTAATCCAGTTCGGTTTTAGGATCAGGAAACTTTTCAGTAAAATAATTGATGAAATGTTCATAGCGTTCTGCTCTCCTCATATGTGGGCGATTTAAATAAAAAAATTGCTTTGCAATTAACGAATTTTGATCATTAACCACAAAGCAATTAAATTAAGAATGAGATTTTGAACTCAATGATAAAGTCTAAACCGAATGCATGTCCAGTGATTGAGCATTATTGATGATCCGGCGAACCACATCGTCTGATGGCGATTCTATCAAATCATCCAGATTATCCTTAGAGGATGTCAGTTGATCAAACAAAGTTTTGAATTTGGTGTCAGTCTGTAACAAAATTTCAATCATTTCATTCTCAGCCCGTGAAGTTTCATCATAAATATACCTCACCAGGTCATTTGGGGTATACATTTTTGTCATACGTAATTTTATATTTATTCATCTGCTTTCTAAGGTTGATGAGCGCATAACGCATTCTACCCAAAGCTGTATTGACGCTCACACTAGTTGCGTCTGCAATCTCCTGGAAACTCATTTCTGCGTAATGACGCATAATAAGCACCTCTCTCTGCTTTTCGGGTAGTTTTTGTATTAACACACGAAGTTTGCTATATGTTTCTTTTTTTATTTGAGCAGACTCAATAGAGTCTTCAGCAAAATTCAATGTATTCAATACGTTGGCTCCATCTTCGAGCAATACTTTTGGATAACGTTTCTCCTTACGGAAAAAGTCAATGGCCAAGTTATGGGCAATTCGAGTTATCCAAGGCAAAAACTTGCCTTCTTCGTTGTATTTCCCGGACTTGATTGTTTTTATTGCTTTAATAAAAGTATCTTGTAGTAAATCTTCCGCAATAAAATGATCTTTAACAATTAATAAAATAGTTGTGTAAACTTTAGCTTTATGTCTGTGAACCAGCGTTTCAAACGCTTTTTCATCGCCATTTTTATAAAGTGATACAAGGGTACTATCACTTATCTGATTGTGCGCCATATTTTCTTGTACATTTGATAAACGAGTACTTCATTGGCTTATTGCTTTGCCTCAAAAAAGTTTTGCAATTGACTCAATGCTCGTCTTGTTTTTAAAATTAACACCTGAGACGCGAACAAATGTTCGCTACGAAAATAGTTAAATACTAAATATTACTTTTCAAAGAAATTATACTTACATTTTCAGTGTGACTCTCACACATTTAGAATTAATCAGAATTTTAGTTACCAAATTATTAAGTGTTTTTTAGACTTATTTAGAATTTTATTTTGACAAAAGAATTCAGTAAAAAGTAATTTTTAAAAAACTTAACTATTGTAATTACGAAATTCACAACGAATTGGTTTTTTACATCTTTCCAAATTTTGGTGTATTTCTAATAATCACTTCCTCAGTTTAAGAAGAAATCGCTATCACTTTTACGTGACCCATTCTAGTTTGTTATGTTTTTTTGAAAAAATAAATATTTGCTTCTTTGGTTTTGTATAAATAATTAAACATGTATTGTATATTCCCAACAAAATGCTGCTTTTATCGTAAGCACTGAATTCGACCTATCCTATTGTAATCAGTTTTTGATGATATTTTGTAAAATAATCCTTGTGTTTGCAAACACAAATCAGTGCACCTTACATTTTGATAATCAAATTATTATTTGAAAAAGTGATACTCATTAAGACTTTATTTTTTTATTTTTGAAGAGGGGCACCAATGCATCTAAAAAGGAACAATTTATGCCGTACTAAATTCAATGAATCATTATCTGTACAAATTGTGTGCGGTTTTGACATCGTTTGATTCAAGAATATCAAAAGCAATCACTAGCAATAGCAAAAAGAATTATGAACAAACCCATCCAAAACTTACGAGTATATTCTCTAGTTGCTTGGTTATTTTTACTTACAGGAATTTTTTCACCAGATATCATTGCTCAAGATACTTCAAATAGAGCAGCAAAAGACACCGTTACCACTACTCAAAAAAAGAGCAAAGCCGAAGCCAAAAAAGAGCAAAGCGCTCCGGGTGGTTTTTTTTCCAAAAAATTTTACGGTAGTACCATTTACCAATGGCTTATTGCCCTTTCTATCATACTTGGTGCGGTGATCGTAGGGCGTATTTTGTATTGGTTTTTTACTAAAATAGTACGCATTTTTACTGAAAAGACGGAGACCAAGTTAGATGACATCATCATTGACAAGATAGAGGAACCAATCGTAGCGGCCATTGTGATTGCGGGTTTTTGGTGGGGCATTTCATACTTGACTTTCAAAGAAGCGACACTTGACCAAATCGAGGGATTCATTTATCTCATTATTATTCTGGATGTAGCCTGGCTCATTGTCAGAACCATTGATGGCTTGATAGAAGAATACATTGTGCCACTGGTGGAAGAATCTGAGAGTAACCTCGACGATGCCATTTTACCCATTGCCCGGCGAGGGTTCAAAGTAATTGTATGGGTGATTGCAGTAGTGGTAGGTTTGAACAATGCTGGTTATGATGTAGCCACGGTGTTGGCGGGACTTGGAATTGGTGGAGTGGCCCTGGCAATTGGTGCGCGCACTACTATTATGAATATATTTGGAGGTTTGAGTGTGTTGATCAATCAGCCTTTCAAGATTGGAGATAGAATTTTGATTAGTGGTCATGATGGCTATGTACAGGAAATAGGGTTGAGCAATACCCGATTACGTACTTTCATTGATGATTTTTTAGTGACCATTCCCAATAAAGTATTTACCCGACTTTCCGCACGTATGCTTTGTAGTTTAAATAATTAATAAACTACTGTATCTCAATAACTTAGTATTTAAGGAGTATTTATCCATAATTTGAATAGTCAGATAAATAATCAATAGCCTCAAAATATTATTTGGTTTAGAGTAAGTTTTCATAGTAAATAGTTTAGGAGGATAATTTACCTTAGTAAACTCCAATCGAAAGAGTAAATAAACGTAAATATTGTATTTCGAGTAACCTGCGTTAAGATGCTAATAATCAGGTAGTTGTTAATTAATCAGTTTTTAAATTACACGTGCGGAAAGTCGGATTTACTGATAAAGAAGTAGTCAATATCTCGGCAGCATCTGGAGTAAAAGGAGTATTTTTTCTAAACATATCTACTGATACCCCCGGAAGTAAAATCACTGCTTTGACCAAGTTTCTTCAACAAATGTCCATCAACCACGAATATTTGGAAGAGGATAATAAAACCACACTGCAAGAGTTTTCTGACTTTTCGGTGATGGTACGTTATGTATTTTATATTAAAAATTCGGCGCCTTATTGGGACACCAAGACCGAGTTGGGGGTAAGCATTATGGATTATTTTAAAGCACACGGCATTTCTTTTGCTCAACGCAAAATGACTTTTCACACCGAAGAGGCTCCTCCTCCTATTGTAGAAGACGAAGATGACGACAAAGAAGAAACTGGCTTAGGTTTTTAATCTAAGTAATGTGTTCGCAATAACTGCCTGCTTTTCTCTACTGCCTGACTTGCCGGACTTCGTTATTTTTATTGCCCATAGCTCTGCTATGGGCGCAAAAAATGCCTCGCCCAACAATTCATGCATATGACCAAATCGGACACTTATTTTGAAAACATTACTAAACAGGATATAGCCGTACTCCCATGACCAATACATCGTCTACTTGAATGTCGTTGTGGGTGTTTTTCCATTGATCGAAGGTAGTCTCGAGTGCTTGTTTTTGTTGTATAAGGCTTTTGTGGTGATTTTTGAGAAGCAATTGACGAAAACGAGGACTCATAAACTTCCTTCGGTCAGGACCTCCAAATTGATCCAGGTAGCCATCAGAGAAAAGGTAAAACATGGTAGGCTGGTCAATCTCGACTTCGTGAGTAGTAAAATCCTGTTTCTTTTTTGATTTTCCCCCGATGGTAATACGTTCTCCTTTGATTTCGTACAGTTGATCATCACTGATATAAATAAGTGGGTTTTTGGCCCCAGCAAATTTTACCGAGTTGCTTAATTTATGAATGTTAATCAAGGCCATGTCCATTCCATCACGATTGTCATTAGATTCTTGATTAAGCGTCTTTCTTACTGTTTTATGCAGATGAAATAAGATATCACCTGGATTGGTGATTTTTTGAGCTTTGATGATGTCATTGAGAATGGCTACCCCAATCATAGACAGCAGTGCGCCTGGAATACCATGACCATGGCAATCTACCGCGGCTATAATAAGTGATTCTTCGGTATCTGCCACATAATAAAAATCTCCTGAAACGACCTGAAGTGGGCGAAACATAATAAAAAACTGACTATTGAGACAAGACGCTACCGAAGGTTCTAACGAAAGTGTAGCATTTTGGATGGTTTCGGCGTATTTAATTGAGGCTACCAAGTTGTCATTTTGCATCTTCAATTTTTCCAATACTTGATTCAGCATCTGGTTTTGAGCCTCAATCTCTTCTTTGTTTTCTTGGATAGCACCCACACTTTCCTCAATTTTTCGGAAGGTAGGTCGAAATATAAAGAAGCCTTCTAAACCTAGTAGTAATAAGGTAATGCTCATCAATACAATCTCGAGGATACGAAAGTTGACAATATTCTCTTGGCTCAGCTCATCAAATCTAAAGGTGATGTCGTTCATGAGCATCAAGAAAGGTTCCTCATTGGCCAGGATTTGGTCAACGAAAACTTTCAACCCCTTTTTATCATCTGAAAAATTTACTTGGGCTATTTTTTGGGCAGCTTGGGCAATTTTATCTTTATAAGGTTGGATTTTTTTAAAGTTTTCCTCATTGATTAGGCAAATGTTAGAAGCAGGCAACTGAAGCGATGGGTCCCCTTTCAATAGCCCCCGATGAGAACGATTCCAGAGATCCAAGTTGGCAATTAGTTTTTGCTGTCTCTTCTTAAATTCGCCAGGATCGTTGGTTTGGACAATCAGAATAGCTTCCTTGGTAATTTTTTGACTGAGCATTCTTTGACGACCTGAGATATTAATTATCCGAGAATTTGTACCTTCTTGTTGAAGGTACAATTGCAAAAACAACTGACTACCAATGGTAAACACTGCAACCAAAAAAAGGGCAGTAATATATATATTGGTATATTTGGTAGTAAATGTATGCATTGATGGTGACTTCAATTAATTACAAAGACATGATATATCAAATGTGTGTAATGTTTGGGGGTAGGTAAAGTGCTATAATTTGCGCTGGTTTTATCTATCTTATGTTTTGTTGAGGCTTTTTGTTCAAAAAATCTATAAAAAATAAACAAATGAACAATTATTAATTTACGATATTCTAATTTGCAATTTTTTGAAGTCAAGGGAAAAAGAAATTCGATAAGTCTCCCATATTTATCGGTAAAAGTAGATTTGTTTTCGCCTGATGAACAAATGCATAACCTGGTTACTCATTTGCTTTCTCCAGGTAATCTTGCCACATTACTCTTAAAGTACCCAAACGTGCTTTTTCTTTGTCTTTGAGGAGTACATATTTAGCAGGGCTTTCAGTGCCTTGTTCCGATACTGACGCTGGGGTATAAATAAAAGTAAAAATACTGTCGTGTCGTTTAAATTTCAGGTAAGTTTTATCGTTTTTTGTTTGTTTACTTACAACATGAAACAACTCACCTTCAGCAATACTTTGATATAGTTTATTGATTTCCATTAGATCGTTTGATTAGAATTTTAACGCCATTGATACACTTACAAAGGCATCCGTGTCACTGAGTTGATTTTCTTGGGGAAAAATATTGTCAGGAGCGCTGAAAAATTTGCCTTCAATCCTGATGGCCAGGTTTTCTTCTGGTCGATAAGCTAGATTCAATGCAGCAGTACTCAGGGTAAAGCCATTGGGGGTACCCGTGGTAATAAAAATTTGTTCGGGGTCCTGGTAGGTTTCAAAAAATACACTGGCCGATAATTTTTCGGTAAATTTATAGCGTAACCAGGCAAAAAAATCAAAGGCAACATTAAAACCATCTTCATTCAATTTTTCCTGAGCATTTACTTCTACTGTAGCTGCGACCTGTAGTTTTTCGGTGATGTCATATTGAGCGTAAAAATCATTGAAAATACTCACCTGAGCTGCCAAACTATCTGGATTATCATTTCCTATATAATTGCCGTACCCAATCAAAAACTGATCATTTACCTGGTATTTGGCAGTAACTGCCAGCGATTTTGCCGAATTATTGTCTTGAATACGCTGGTAGCCATTGACGACAGATACATCTACTGATAATTGCTCGGTAGGAGTCCAAACCAGTGCCAAGCCTGATTGGTAGTAAGGCATAATGTCAGAGGCAAAAGAACGAGAGTAGATGGGATTATAAATAGAAAGATTGTCTTCCAGGTTGATGGCCGCTTCTCGAATACCCAAAGTTAACTTGAGCTCATCAGCTATTTTATAAGATACATTGGCTAAATAAATGTTTCGGATAAAAGGGGCTTCTCCTGCATAATTGTTTCGTACAAAGGTACCCGCCTGAAGCGCCAAAGAAGCTTGAATTTTTCCTCGCTCGTAGTCGGCTTGTAAAATACCCCAATTGAGGTTGAATTCATTGTGTCGGGCTGGTTGGGTAGCAAATCCAATGTTTTTGTCACTGGGGGTATTGAAGCTGTAAGTATAATAAGTATCTACAAATCCTGATATTTTAAAATCTTTGGAGGTTTTATCATCAACTTGGGCAAAGCTCAAAAAGGTTCCTAAACACAAAAATATTGTGAATAATAAATGCTTCATGAAGTAATTAGTTAGATTTTTGCTTTTCGATTAAAATCCAAATTAACAAAAATTGTATCGAAAGCCATTAGTGAGCGGCAAGCATTTTGATTAAGAGGCATATTGCCCAAAAAAT
>CALDJV010001070.1 GCA_937899305.1 uncultured Cytophagaceae bacterium | reverse complement strand
AACTTGGCTTTTTTGTGACATATGGCTCTCTTTATTAGGTTATTTTAAACTAAGGTATAAGGTAGATAAAGATTCTATTAGAACGTTGTTTTAATGTAAGTGTTACCTCTAAAAACGCTTTCTACCTACTCAAAGATTATACTAAAAATCACACTACCAAACATTTTTCGGTTATGCAAACCAAAACCAAGGTGATCGAGCCACTGATCGTCAGGATACGGTCAACCTTCCTAAAACAGAGTACTCTGGGCGTAAAATGAGTCATACGATATCGAATACTCATAAATCATTCATACACTTCGCTTGATTGCCTATCAATCTCTGCTCAATATTCAATGAATGTAAAATTTATTTACCCCCAGATGCATCGTATCACAATGCCTATCTCAAAATATACAATTTTCCGAACCCATTTTTGAAAGCCTTGTCGGCACTGGTTTTACGCTGCTCAATTGCCTGCCCGTTTACCTTCATAATCACCCGGTAAAGATACAATCCATTGGCCAGCACATCGCCATACTCATCCCGGCCATCCCAAAAATATTTCGTCCGATTGTTGCCAATCACAATTGGGCCCAATTCATCCTGGGTAATCTCCCGCACCACCTTGCCAGTTACCGTCATAATCTGAATTTTCATCTCATCCGGAATCTCACTACCCGTCAAAGTAAAAACAAATTGAGTTTTGGTAGAAAAAGGATTCGGATACGGAAATACATTGGTCACCGTAGATTCATTCACTACCTCAAAATTCACCGTGTAGGGCTGGGTACCCGCCAAATTATCCGAAGCATCCCGGCCTTGCACCCGAAGCGTATACTTACCATTCGCCAAATTCTTGGGGTGAAACTCTACATCGGTTTGGGTGGGGTTGGTATTCCATTGCACATTTGGATCACTGAACCTGATCGTCTGATACTCACAATCGGGGCAAGATTTGAGCGCAATATTCACCCCAGCCGTATCCTGTAGAATCTTGTATTGGTTTTCATCACGTAGCCGCACATTGATCACCGGGCTCGGCGACACAATCTCCCCATCCATAATCTGGCGACCATCAAAAGACACCTCCAAAATCGGGTTCGCATTGTCTTTTAACACATTGAAATTCACCTGAAAAATATTGTTCTCGTAATACAACTCAGGCACAAGACGAGGGTTCACATACACTGTCAGTCGATTGGTCCCTACTCGATTCAAGGTAGGCAACGTTCTATCAAATCTCACCAACCCCTTGGCCCCTGGAGCCAAGACTTTAACTGAATCTCGCAATACTTCCTGATTGTTGTTGGTCAGGACATAACGCACCCAAAGCGAGTCACTCGCAAAAGCTACATTAGAGATATTACGGTACGCAAACGACAAAGTCAGCGGTTCTCCTTCGGGTCGGTCGGCTATGTTGTAGGCATCCTGACCTACCGCCTCCACATCTATCAACCCTTCTGGGGTAGGCAACGATTCATAGGTCACCATCCAACGTTCCAGCTGAGGTGCCGTAAAGTCAGTCGTATCCCGAACAATGAGTTTCAACCGAATGGTAGGAAAGCTTGTTGCATTCAACACATTTTGTAAATCCAGCTCATTGGGCAATGCCGTTTGCTGAGAAAAAACTGGCACCTCTTGTCCACTTTGGTTGATCCCAATGATTTGATAAGCAATCCGGTCGTTGGCATCATAGCTCATTTTACCAAACAGCTTGCCCCAACTCTTGGCCGGACCAATCGGAAGCGAAGTAACTTCTCCATAAGAGGTACTTTGAACAAAATTGTAATCCAATAAAATCTTCTCGGCAGTTTGCCCAGTCAATTTGTTAGAAACTACTTCCTGCAAAGCTGCGCCTCCTTTTTGCCCCAAAAGAATGTAAGGGTGGCCATCTTGCAAACTATTGAGTACCGCCAAATTACCCCCGATGCTCTGTACTGCGGCCTTGATGTTTGCATCCCAACTGCTGAAGTTCACATTGCCTCGGCTCAACAACAACACATAGTCACCAGTAGGCACCACATCCAGGTAATTCCTCAAATTATCTACCTTGGTGTTGTCATACACATTGGCCGACAGACCGCCCGCAGTCGTACTACTATTGCGACCGCAAGTAGCATTACTGGCACTGGGAGCAAAAAGCAAATAAGGTTGGAAGGTCTCCTGCTTAAAAGCCATCACAATCACCTGATCACCCACACAATCACTCGTCCCAATCAAAGGAATGCCATTGTACAATACTTGAGTAATGGCACTGGAAGCAGTACTTCCTGCGGCATTCACTACCACCCGGGTATTGTTGGTTTTGAACTTCCACTTTTTGGTCGTTTCGTCTATCTCCAAATCTCCGGAAATGATGTCTTTCTCAAATTGAGCAGGTTCACTTTGTGACCAGCCCTCGGGGCTGTCCTTGATGTAAGTAAATGAACGATCTACCCACAGCGACGTCGGGGTGGGATTCCCAATCTGATCAGCATAATTGATTCGCCAATAATACACCGTACTGTCCTGGCCGTTGTCGCCCGAAAATACATCTGAATTCCAATTGAGTAACGTACTCGGTTCTATAAAAATGGTTTTCTTCCCTGGGCTGTCAAAAGTACTCAGGGTATCTACTTCGCAGACAAACCGACGGTTTTCGTTGGTCAACGAACCCGAAAATGCGGTAAAATCAATCGGTGCCTGATTGGCAATACTAAACTCCAGCGGGCTCAGCGGAATGGCCCCCTGACTTTGAAACAGCACCTCGGTTTCGGCAATGTTATTGGTTTCGCTCACCTCACTAATCACATCGAGATAATCGATGTGTACTTTAATTTTATTCAGACCACTGCCATTTTTGGTCGGATCACGACGTACCGTAAAAGAAATGGTGTCCTGTACATTGATCGGGTCGTACTCTTGATTGTTGGTGTACAAGGCCGAAGATCCATCGGCAAAGGTGCGCTCCACTGATACTCTGAAAGGTTGGTCGTCTCTGATGCCTACATTGGCCACCACAATGTTGACCTTGAAAGAATCGGTCACCGCAGAAATGGGATTGCCATCAAATGATTCAAGCGAAACGAATTCGTCCGAAGTAAAGTAATCGGGTTGGTTGCCTCGCCCCAACTGAATGGCAGGGTCACCCTGTAAAAGCATTTGTTGGTCTACCGTAGTTTCGGCTTGTTCGCTGGTCCGTGGTTGTAATCTTATGACTTCCCGCATAATCTCCCCTACTGGTCTACCCACAAAGTTGACAGTATTGAAGGCCACCGCATAAAAACGCTGGGAGTACCTCCACAAAGGCACTGAGTAACCAATAAAAGTATGGGCTAAAAACCCAATTGCTCCCCGATCCGCGGTATTGACCCAGTCTTCCGACAACGAACGGTTGTTCCCAATTGCCCCACTCCGGTCTCCATCAAAAATATCGGCCAACTGACAGCCATTGGCTATGATCATAGGATACCTGCCTTTGTTGCGATATCCCTCAATGTCGTCCGACACAAAACCCACTTCCAAGTCAGTTACCCCGATTGCTGAGTGACCAAAAAAGGTAATCACCCCTACCCCTTCGTTGACCAACTCCGAGAGGTTGATGACCTCGATGAGCTGGGAGGTATTTTTAGAGATGGTGGTAAACACCGGAGTGAGCAAACCTCCAGAGGCCAACTGGGCATAAAAATCAACATAAGCCCGCAGTAACCTCTGCTCCGATTCATTGTTTCCTCCACTTAGATGCACAAAGTTCTTTTTCCAGATGGCTTCCCCACCCAGTTCTTCATATTCCTTTACTTTGTTCAGGTAGGCCATCACATCCGATGATTTATTCACACTCAAACGCCCAGTAGGAATGGCCGGAATGCGTGAGTCAGTAGAAATGATATTGGTGGTCAGCAATACATCCGAAGGGGGGTAACCAAAAGGTGGCACCAAATCCTGGCCACGAGCCGCAGGATCCACCCGACCATTGGCGTTGCTAATCGAGTATCCTCTGCCAATCAAAAACAAAAAACGAGGGCTACCATTGTTGAACATATATTTAGCAAAATTCCGGATTGCTAAAGGACTGTACTCTCCGTAATTGAATTGGTCGTACAATTCACCTACATTTACGGTGAGCGTATCGTAGCTTCCACCCTGAGCAGTAGCCCGATACTCGGCATAGGCCTGTATTGGATCATTGACTCCACCCGACGCTTGCCGTAGCAAGGGGTGTGTCACAATCAAAAAATTGTGTTTGGTAGCATCTATGTTCCTAAAACGAACCCGGTTGATGCCGATTACGCTCCGAAAAGAAGTACTACCCAATAGGTGTAGCCTCCTTTGGCTGGCGGTGTTGTTCACAATCGCAGTGAGTGCTCCACCACTCATTACCGCCGATATTTTACCCACATTGTCTGGGTCGGTAATGTCAAAAATCTCGGTACCAATCCCAGGGTTGGCAATCTCTAAATAAGATTTATTTCCAGAATTTGCGCGCAAAATAAAATCACGGCTTGTTTGGCCTTGTAAGTCCACCGTTTGGGGGTACAACAAGCGAGCATACACCAGTGACAAGCTCCCCGAGGTTTCCTCTATTCGTACCGATACCTGACCAGTTCCCGAAATATCGCTCAACTCTATCTCCTTGGTAAAAGTATGGTTAACCTGAAAAACGGTCTGAACCTCTTCTAATAGCCTTAAACTGCTTCTGGAGTTCCCCACCGAAATCCTGGTTTTATTCACGCGGGTAGATGAATTGCCAATGTACCTGATTTCCAAAATGGGCTTCACTCCACCCGTATAAATGTTGGATACATCGAAGGTAATGTTCTGATCATTGCCTACTGTAAAGGCGCTTCCTACCCACCCTTCGGCCACATCAAATTCACTGATGTAAATATCTAATGTAGAACCTGCCGGGTACCTTCTACCCAAGGCATATCTTCCACTAAACACCTGAAGTGCCTCGTGCCACTGATAGGCCTCAGCGGTCAGTCCCCCCGTATTGGTTTCATTGGTCAAGGTCATTCGTTTGCCCAGGGTGCCATCCAAGCTCCAGGTAAGGAAGTAAGCCGTGGTATCGGAATATAAGTTGTAGTATTTATTCACCAAAAAAGACGGGTCTTTGTACATCAAAGCATCTTGAGTACCATCGTTGCCTTCTCCGTAAAACAATACCTCGTCGGTATTAGAGAAAACACTACTGCTGGCACTATTGACTAAGATGGCTTGTTCTTGTCCGCGATGAAAGATTTGCAACTGTTCGGGTTTGATGGAGGCCAACGGAATCCCAGCATTGATCAAATCGGCATAGGTCAATTTATAAATCCCTTTTTGGGTGACCGGAATCTTATAGTATTGCTGATTGTATTTGATCCATTCGTTGCCATAGGTTTGGGCTTGGGCCGAGTAAGCCAGCAAGATTAGACCCAGGTTCAACAAAACATATTTGAAGCTGATAATTTTCATTTTGGTAGTAATTAATAGACAAGTATAACAAGCAAAACAGGTTATTTATTGATCGCTATTTTCAAAGAAAAAACGTGTGAACTCAACGCTTCAGCCTGATTGGCTATATCAGTAAAAGCATAGTCGATATTGAATCGACTTACTCGGATTCCCACCCCAAACGTAGGCTGAAAGGAAGTAAAGGTACCTCCTCCCGTCGTGTTTTTGATTTGTTGGATGTTGTGTACGCCTCCTCTTAGAAAAATTTTCTTCAAATAATTTAACTCAAGCCCCACACTTGGATCAATTGCAATTCGCTCCCCACTAATTGGTACATTTCTTTTCCCGTCGAAGGTTGCGTTGAGGTCAAAAGAAATCAAGGCTCCGAATCGTTTTCTGATGGTAAATTCTTTGGCAGCACTCACAATCAAGCGAGGAATGGTCACTTCAATAGAGTTTCGTGGGATTTGATTACCCGTTTGGGTAAAAGTTTCGGCCAACAACGCAGTGGTGTGCGACCAAGCATTGAAGGTTCCGGTGATGTCTCTGGCGACTACCCCAAAATGCCACCCACTCTTAAGGTCCAGTTTGACTCCGGCATCCAAGCCAAACCCCCAGGCATTGGCAAACCTTCCCACAATGCGGTGAATGATTTTGAAATTGGCTCCCCATTTCAACCCTGGAATCAATGGTAAATGCCGGGCATAGGAAACCAAAAAGCCATAATCGGCTACTCCAAAAAAACGAATATTGTCATAATTCAACTGTCCGTCGGCATCGTATAAAAAACGGGTATCGGGAATGTCGTCGGCCCCAAGGCGGATCACCGATACCGCCAAATGACTCAAAGAATCAATGGGAGTGGCAAAACCTACGTAATCATATTGAATAATTCCCCCGAAGTATTCGGAGTGCATCAAAGCCACATCGTACTTGGTTTTGATATCTAACAAACCAGCCGGATTCCAATATCCAGCGGTTACATCCTGTACAATAGATGCTTGGGTATTGGCCATGCCCAAGGCCCTGGCCCCTACCCCAATGTTCATAAATTCATTACTAAATTTGGGTGCAGTAATCCCTCCAGCACTGGTAGTACTGGTATTATTTGAGGAACTGGTTTGACTATACGTTTTAGCAGAAATTATTAATACTATTGTAATCGAAAAAAGTAGTGAAAAATTCTTTAACATCTTGTTGGTTTATACTTTTAGTAGCAAAGAGGTAAGTGTTGTAATGATAGAATATTTATTTATTCTCTAGGAACGTGTCCGCAATAACTGTCCGGTTTAGCTTTATTCCCCTTTGTTATACTTCGTTGTTTTTTAGCCGTTGGCAGAGCTCGGCACAGCAAAGCTGTAGCCATCGGTTTTGCCCGTAGCTATGGCTACGCGCGCAAAACCTTTTTGCAAAACAAATGGGTCTAACTTTGGGTAATTTTATTAAACCTGGAAACTTATTTTGAACATGTTCCTTAATTGCTCCCTAGAGGTAACGTAATCGCTTTTGAAATGATGCACGTAAAATTGATCCTTTGAAGATCTCTGGCAAAAGCCCACAAAAAAAGTCAGATTGTTACATCTGACTTTCTTTTACCATATTTTTTTAATGAACTAGCCATGGTAGGCAAAAGTTCCCACCAATGATGTTAAAAGTGGTTTTAGGCAATATTTTTTGGTTTTAGAGCTCCCCACCGAAGCAAGGAAATCATGATTTCAACCAATTTATTCTTCATAAGCCCAATCTACTCCATTCTTCAAGTCCTTGATGATCAAACCACTGGCTTTGAAAGTAGCTCGAATTTGGTCTACCTTATCATAATCTTTGTTTTCTTTGGCATTTTTGTATAACTCCAGCAACCCTTGCACCAAGGCGTCTTGGTTGTCATTCACTTCGTCTTGGAGCCCAAAAACATCTACCACAAACGTGATAAAAAATTGTTTCATCCGATCAAAGGTGGCTTGGGTAATGGTCGCAATGTCTTGCGGATTGGTATAAAAATGATTGATTTTCTTATTGATGTTGAAAATCTGAGCCAAGGCTTTAGCCGTGTTCACGTCATCATTCATACTGCGCAAGGTATTGTCGCAAAATCCATTGATTTGCTTCTCCAATTTCTCATTGGTGGTTCCCTCTGCATCTTGAGGATATTCCATCAACTTCAACACCCGTAGACTGTTCATCAACTTTTTGTAAGCTTTTTGGGCATCCAACAATGCTTTGTTGGAAAAATCGATGGTGCTGCGATAATGGGCCTGTAAAATAAACAGACGAATGGTCATGGGCGAATAGGGCTGTTCCAATACCTCATTGTCACCCGAAAATACATCCTCGATAGTAATGAAATTGACAAAAGTTTCGGCTTGCGCTCGGATGGCTTCTACATGAGGCGCGGCATCCTTCCCCAAAAGTTTGATTGGGTCTTCGTCAAATACATCTACCTGAGGCTGTTTCAGTGCCACTACTTTGGCCAACAAATCTTCGGGCAACCCACTCGATTTCAGGTTAGAAACTGCTCGATCGTCCCATCGCAAGCGAGGCGATTTGCTCATCTTTACGCCATCGATGGTCAGCATATTGTTGTGCATCCAATATTTCGCGGGAGCTTTGCCATTATTAGCCGCCTTGCATTGGGCAATTTCGCATTCGTGGTGCGGAAACATCAAGTCCATTCCTCCCCCGTGAATGTCAAAGTGTTCGCCCAAGTATTTGGTGCTCATCACCGAGCACTCCAGGTGCCAACCGGGGAAGCCTTCTCCCCAAGGAGAGTTCCAACGCATCAAATGTTCGGGGGAGGCCTTTTTCCAAAGGGCAAAATCCATCGATTGTTTCTTTTCTTCTTGCCCCTCGAGGTTTTCTCGGGTATTGGCCAGCAATTCGTCGATCACCCGCCCCGAAAGCTCCCCATAGTTGTATGACTGATGGTATTTCTTGACATCAAAATACACTGAACCGTTGGACTCATAAGCAAAACCCGCGTCTAGTATCTTTTGTACGGCATCTATTTGCTCTACAATGTGCCCCGTGGCAGTAGGCGCAATACTGGGGCGTTTTACGTTGAGAGCATCCATCAACTCTACATATTTGTTGGTGTAGATATTGACAATCTCCATGGGCTCGAGCTGCTCTAGCTTGGCCTGACGAGAAATACGGTCTTCGCCGTCGTTGGCGCTCCCGGTCAGGTGGCCTACGTCGGTAATGTTGCGCACATAACGTACTTTGTAATTGAGGTAGGTCAAATAGCGATTCACTACGTCAAAAAATACTGCTGGACGGGCATTGCCAATGTGGGGGTTGTTGTATACAGTAGGACCACAAACATACATGCCCACGTGGGGATGGTTGACGGGTTCAAACACTTCCTTTTCGTTGCTTAGGGTGTTGTGAATCTTCAAAGGAGGAATAAATGCTTGTTTCTGGTTTTCTCTACTCATACTAATGGTGTATTATCTAGTTTATTTCTTGATCTCTGTCAGGTTTGCCAAACGGCTCTCAAAAAACCTGACTGGTTTCGCTCGCAAATTAGCAAAAAACCTGAGTCAATTGCCTCATTTTGAGACCAACAAATTTAGAAATATTTGGTGGGGTGGGATGTTAATGAAAAGTTATGAAATATAGCGCCCCCAATTTAGAAGATGACTTGACAATTGGGCAGAAGTTTTTTGATGCGTTGTTGTTCTTTTGTTGGGATTGGATTTCCTGTTAAGTTTAACCGCTTTAACCTTCTTAATCTTTGTAGACTTTTTGGCAAGGTAGTCAACTTATTATTACTCAAATTCAGGGTTTCCAAATTTCGCAATTGAACTATGTTTTTTGGTAAAACAGTCAATTTATTATCACTGACAGATAAGATTCTTAAATTTTGTAAACGAAACAGATCTTTTGGTAAAGTAGCAAGTTTGTTTTTATTCAAATAAAGTTTTTGTAAGTTGTAAAAACTAATGATACTTGTTGGTAAAACAGTAAGCTTGTTTGCGTTCAAATTTAAGCATTCTAATCCTCCTAGTCGACCAAAGTTTTTAGGCAAAGCTTTAAGCTTATTATAAGCCAAATCCAAATCCTCTAAATTTTTCAAAGTATTGATCATTTCTGGTAGTTTGGTTAAATTTTCTTTGCTCCAATCTAATATACGAGTTTGTTCAGGATTTTTGAATACAGCTCTTAACTTCTCTGGAATATCTATTTTATCTTTTTTAATAATTTCTTGCTTTGTCGTATCATCCACCTCCTCAGTTACTAACCGCTTTTTCAAACCTGACGTCATCGCCTTCTCTACCCTACCCTCTATCTGCGCTTCCAAACTCCCCAAAGTCCTTTTACAAAACTCGGTTTTATACAAACCATAGGAGGCTTCCAGTAATGCCCGCGCTTTCTGCTTGTCATTGCGCTCAAAGGCGATTCTCCCTTGGTAATATTTCACGTAGGCAGCCATTTTGTTTTTCTTGCGGGTCTTTTTTTCGGTGGCTACTTTGTCCATAAATACTTTGAAATCGGCCTGGGCTTCGTCGTTGTTGCCCAAATAATACTTGAGCAAGCCGCTGATAAAATAGGAAATGTATTCTGACTGATCGTCTATTTCAAAGGCCAGGGTGCTGGGTTCTTCCAAACGGTGGGTGGCTTCTACCTTTTCGGTGTTTACAATATCAATTACGCAAGTCAGGCTTTGGTTTCCTGCTCCGATGCTTCGGCTGCCGTATACCACCAGCCCGCGATAATCGCACATTTGGGCCGTCACCTGGCTTCGGTCTTTTTCACCCGTTACGTATTTTTTTACCAAAGCCACTTTTGCCGAATATTTGGCCAACGCCACGTGGTCTTTTACATCGTTCATCAATCTAAAGGCAAAGGGCTGGTTGGCTTGGGGACCAAAATGGGCGATATCTACTCGGAGTTTTTCTTGTTGGGGAAGGCAGGTATCGGTTTTTGAGGGCAGATTTGCTTTGGTTTCTTCTTTCGCTGAAATCGATGCATCAGCTGGGCTTTTATTGGTTTGGTTCAAAACAATCACCAAAAGAATGGTTCCTACAATGAACAACCCCGCAAACCCAATCGCCACTTGTTTGAAGGATACGCCCTTTATTTCTAATTTTTCAATATAGTCTCCTTCCACCTTTTTGGAGTGATCAGTTTTGTTCCCTCCTACATTGTCGCCGCTTCCCGAATGGTCTTGGTGTTGGTGAGATGCCTTGCCTTTGTCTGGATACTTACTCATAACTTTACTGGATGCCTTTGATTGATCAGTAAAGGAAATTTAAGAAAAAATCCGCAGGTTTTCAAGTCCTTGGTATTTGTTCCTGTTTTTTCAGAATCACAATGCAGGTACATGAATTGATGACAGGAGTTACGCAAACAACTTTAATTTAATGGTTGTATGACTATCTAATTCTACAATGCGTTGCGCAACCAAATCATCATTGAGCCATAGCGTCTAGATTTCGAACAAATTGGGCAACATCAGTTAATAAGCGCATTTATATTAAAAAAAGGCGCCATCATCACTTGTATAATCCCTCCCTTCTTTTCACTATAAAATAGAAGTTTTTGTACCAAATCCTTCATTCCATCTTTGTATCTCCCTCACTTTCAACAAATAATTCAAATATTTGTGTATGAAATTTGTAAAGCAACCCAAAATAGTATAGTTTTGTAGCCTTAAAGGAAAAAGTTTAAATACTTATGTTCTAATTTAGTGAAGTGATATTATGAAGAAGTCCTTATTTTAATGTATGTTTTGTTGTACATAGTGCAATTTACAATGAAGGCCAACTGGCTTTCAATATTGTAATCTTATCAAAATACAATTGAAATAAGGGCTCGTTGCCCTTTTTTTTATGCCCAAGGGTTTCAGTCACTTAGGGAAATCACACGTGATGAATCAAGAAGAACAAAAATTAAAATCAATTGTTGAAGCGCACCTGGAGGCAGAATATTTTTTGGTAGAGCTTGTTTTTAAAAACCAAAAGCCTAAATCCAAACTCACCGTATTGATTGATGGAGACCAGGGGATTTCAATTGACAAATGTGCCGAACTAAGCAGATGGCTTGGTAAACAAATTGAAGAGCAAAATTTAATACAAAACGCCTATACTTTGGAAGTGTCTTCTCCGGGAGTAGATACTCCACTGCAAAGCAAGCGACAGTATATAAAGAATGTGGGGCGCAATGTGAAGGTGTGGTTGGCCGACAACCGCAAGGAAGTGGGGAAATTAGAGCAGGTAGAAGATTCGCATATTGTCATTCAGCCTGAACCAAAAGGAAAGGAAAAGTTTCCATTGATGGAAATTCCTTTTGATCAGATACAAAAGACCAAGGTGATGGTGTCTTTTAAGTAAAATAGATTAAACTAATTATATTATAAATATATCAAGCATTGGACAAGCAGGAAATCATTAATTCGTTTGCGGAATTTGCCCGAGCAAAGCATATAGACAACGTTTTGATGCAACAGGTTTTGGAGGAGGTTTTCAGAACCATGATTCGAAAAAAGTTTACCTCAGATGAAAATTTTGATGTAATCGTAAGTATTGATGAAGGTGACCTGGAAATGTACCGAAACAGAATCATTGTAGACAATGATTCTCCCGAAGCGCAGGAATTGGATAAAATCACGCTTTCGGACGCCAAAAAAATTGACCCTAACATGAGCGAAGAAGACATCGGAGATGAATTCCCTCAGGAGGTATTTTTGAGCGATTTTGGAAGACGTGCCATTTTAACGGCAAGACAAACTCTGATTCAGAAGATCAAGGATGTAGAAAAAGAAAATCTATATCTGAAGTACAAGGATATGACTGAGGAGATTGTAGTTGCTGAAGTTCATCAGATTCTGAGCCGAGAATTGTTGTTGTTGGATGCCGAAGGCAATGAACTTTCGCTTCCAAAAAACGAATTGATTCCGAAAGACCGATACCGAAAAGGGGAAATGGCAAAAGCGGTCATTCATAGGGTAGATATGATTAATGGTAACCCTAAAATTATTTTGTCCAGGACGTCTCCAGTGTTTCTGGAAAGGCTCTTTGAGAGCGAAATTCCAGAAGTTTATGATGGATTGATTACCATAAAAAATGTGGTAAGACAACCAGGTGAAAGAGCAAAAGTTGCAGTAGAGTCTTATGACGACCGTATAGACCCAGTAGGGGCCTGTGTAGGAATGAAGGGTTCTCGTATTCATAGCATTGTACGTGAGCTCAACAACGAAAACATTGATGTAATCAACTACACTGATAACCTGGATTTATACATTACCCGGGCGTTGAGTCCGGCAAAAATTACCAGCATCAAGATGGAAGATGATGGTAGAGTTTCAGTGTTTTTGAGACCTGATCAGGTATCGTTGGCCATCGGAAAAGGAGGTCACAATATCAAATTGGCCAGTAAACTGGTAGGACTCGAAATTGATGTATACCGTGACATGGATGAGTACGAAATTGAGGAAGACATCGAGCTTTCTGAATTTGACGACGACGAAATAGAACCTTGGATTAGAGATGAGCTTCGTCGCTTGGGAATGGAAACTGCCAAAAGTGTACTCAATGTGGGACGCGAACTACTCATCAATCGAAGCGAACTGGAGGAAGAAACTGTAGACTACTTGCTTGATTTGCTGAAACGGGAATTTGAAGAAGAATAAACATAGAATAGGTTTAAATGGGTTAAAATGATTTTTTTCACGTTGAACTTTGTTCTTTGAGCCTTGTTCAATCCCTGAGTTATTCAATTTACTATTTAAACATATTCTAAATTATTGAAAAGAGGATCAAAGTTCAATAATAAGAGAAGCATTAGAACAAAAAAGTATTAGATGGCAGATAAGAAAACCATAAAATTAAGCCAGGCGGCAAAAAAACTCAATGTAGGGATTTCTACCATTGCTGAAGTTCTTATATCCAAAGGGGTCAATGTAGAAAAAAAGCCAAAACCGAGTACAAAAATTTCAATAAACGATTTGAAAATTTTGGCTAACGAGTTTGATGTGCCTATGGCGAACTTAATAGAAGAAAAAAGTACCGTAAGAAAAGAAAAGGTAGCGGCCGAAAAAGCGACTGTCAAAGAGAATAATCAACCCAATGCAACAAGCAGTGTAAAAACTGATACAACTAATAAAGTTCACAACCCTTCCCTGGAAAAAAAGGCTGAAGACAAAGCAACGCCTCAATCCAAGGAAACTAAAACAAGTACTCCACCAAAAAATCTAGAAACGCCTAAAAAGGAAAAGCCTGAAGCGACTAGTACTAAGGAAGATATTCCAACTATTTCATCTAAACTTCCCGGATTGACCGTGAAAGGAAAAATAGATTTGGATAGTACCAAGCCTCAGCAAAAAAAGAAAAGCGCACAAGATCAGAAAAGTGCTCCGAAGCACACTGATACTTCTAAAAAAGAATCTCCTGCTGCAACCAAACCGGTTGTTCAGGAGAAACCGTCTTCTCAAAAAAAATCCGATTCATCTAATACAAGTCAACCCGTAAAACCCAAGGAAAAAAACCCTGGGGCACAAACCGAAAAAACTGTGGAACGATCCTCTACAAACATTCAAGAAACCCCGAAGGTCGTAGACAAGAAGAGCAATAATAACCCCGAAAAGGACAAAAAAAATGAGCTCTCTAAGCCATCTACCTCAGTACCTGAAAACAAGGGTACTTCTGATGACACCAAAAAGCCTGAAGTTGAGGTAATCAAAGCCAAGGCACAACAACTCTCTGGTCTTACCATTAAAGGTAAAATTGAACTTCCGGTAGAAAAACCCAAGAAAAAAGGAAAACCAGTTGCTTCTTCTGATGAGAAAAGGAAGAAAAAGAAAAAGAAAAAACTGGTGAGAAATCCTAAAGTAGGACAATCGTCCAACAACAGAGAGGGTCAAAACAACAATAATAACAACAACAACCGGAATAATAATAACAACAACAACCGGAATAACAACACCAATAACCGGAACAATAATAATAACAACAACAACAACCGGAACAATGGTGGTAACAACAACAACCGGAA